>CAXBKM010000317.1:0-2753 GCA_963976265.1 uncultured Maricaulaceae bacterium | reverse complement strand
CCGCGACACTGGTTGATATCATGCGCAGTCAGGCCGAGCGCTGTTTTCGGTCATCGATTGATGCGCCCAATCCGGAACGGTTGAATGTCACGGTGCGCGTCCGGCTCAATCGCGATGGATCGCTGGCCGAACCGCCTGTCTCGACCGATGCCGGGCGCATCCGCTCGTCGGGCGATCCATTCTGGCTGGTCGCCGAAGAACGAGCGCTGGCTGCCATTATCGATTGTTCGCCCTATCGCCTGCCAGCCGAGCAGTATTCACAGTGGCGCCTTATGGATGTCACCTTTCGCAACGATATATTCTAGTCGAACACCATCGCCCTTGTTTGGAGCCTGATCTTTCATGACCCGTATCCTGACCGTCCTCGCCCTTGTTCTGCTGATCATCCCAAACGCATGGGCACAGCAGCCCCTGCAGGTCGATATCGATCGCGGGCATCTGGAACCCCTGCCCATCGCCATTCCCGATTTTCTCGATCAGGGCGGTCCCAATGCGCGCGGTGCCGATATTGCCGAAGTCGTGCGGGCTGATCTGGAAAGCTCCGCCCTGTTCACATCGGTTGATGCCAACGCCTTCATCGAAAACATTGCCAATATCGATCAGCGCCCGCGTTTCGCCGATTGGCGCGTGATCAATTCTGATGCGCTGCTGGCGGGGCGTGTGACGGTTCAGTCCGATGGCCGGCTACTGGTGGCTTTCCGGCTCTGGGATACGCGCCTGGAAGATCAGCTTCTGGGATTGCAGTTTGTCACTGCGCCGGAAAACTGGCGCCGTGTGGCGCACAAGGTTGCCGATGCGGTCTATCAGCGTCTGACCGGTGAAACCGGCTATTTCGATACCCGTATCGTCTATGTCTCCGAAGGCGTTGGACCCAATGGTATTCCAACACGCCGACTGGCCATCATGGATCAGGACGGTGCCAATCCGTCCTTCCTGACCGATCGCTCCTATATGGCGCTGCTGCCCAATTATTCGCCGAGCGCCCAGCAGATTACCTATGTCTCCTTCCTCGACGGACAGGCCACGACCTATCTCTACGATCTGGAAACCGGTCGCCAGGAAGCGCTGTTTGCGTCGGGCACGCGCGGTCTGGCGCGCGTGGATGCCGATGGGCAATCCCTGTCGGCACGCTTCTCACCGGATGGTGAAAGCATCGTTGTCTCGATTGAACGCAGTGGCGGCCACGATATCCATGTCTTTGATCTGCGTGCGCGGCAATTATCGCGCCTGACCGATCACCCGGCCGATGATGTCGAGCCGTCCTTCTCGCCGGACGGTCAACAGATTGTGTTCTCCTCATCACGCGGTGGCGCGTCACAGCTTTATGTCATGAACGCCAATGGTTCCGGTGTTGAGCGCATCACTTTTGGGTCTGGCCGTTATACGGCGCCGGTCTGGTCGCCGCGCGGCGATTTGATTGCGTTTGTCAAACAGGAAGGCGGGCAATTCTCGCTGGGTGTGGTGCGCGCCGACGGGTCTGGACAGGAGCGAATTTTGTATGAGGGCTATTTTGTCGACACGCCAGCCTGGTCGCCCAATGGACGGGTTTTGCTGTTCACGCGCGGCGATCGATCGAGCCGGGGCACGCAGTATGCGATCTGGAATGTCGACCTTGCGGGCTTCAATTTGCGCCCGGCTCCGATCCGCGGCGCCGCGTCCGATCCGGCGTGGTCCCCCTTGATTGATTGAGGTTTGGAGGGGTAACGTCTTCTGGTTCTGTGCATGTCGCTGACGAAAGAGACGCAAAGCCGTCTCGAAAACGCCGCAAATGCGCGTCATTGAGTAAGAGCCGCACGCCGTTCCAGGGCAGGCGGGGAGGAAGGGATTACGCACACATGAATTTACGTCTTTTAGCCGTTGCCGGGATTGCCGCATTTGCAGCCGCCTGTGCTTCCACACCGCCGGAAACCACCAATACCGATACAGGTCCGCGCGTTTCGCAAACCACAACGCCGCGGACCAACGAAATTCCAAGCGGGCCGATTGCCGGATCCGTTGATCACTTCGTTGCCGTTGCCGGTGATCGCGTTTTCTTTGACCTGGCGCGCCACGATTTGACACCTTCGGCGCGCGAAGCGCTGCGCCGTCAGGCCGACTGGCTGAACGCCTATCCACGCGTCAATCTGCTGATTGCGGGCAATGCCGATGAGCGCGGTACGCGTGAGTACAATCTCGCACTGGGCGCACGCCGGGCCAATGCCGCGCGTGATTATCTGGTCAGCCTGGGCATCGCGCCGTCGCGGTTGCGCACTGTGTCCTATGGCAAGGAGCGCCCAACATGCTTTGAATCGAATGAGCGCTGCTGGTCGTTGAACCGCAATGCCATCTCGATGATCACCGATGGCGCAGTCGGCTAAATTCGAGTGAATATGCATGACGAGAATGCCCGTATGCGTGTTTACCGTATGCGGGCATTTTTGTGAGACGCGGTGTTCAGGATCACGCCGTAATTTCGCCCATCTGGATGTCTAGGAAAACGGTCATGACACGTTTATTTCTGATTTTGGGTCTGACCCTGTTGATTGCCGCTCCGGTCGAGGCGCAATCGCGCCGCGAAATGGCCGCGCGCCTTGATGCCGCTGAAGCGCGCATCGCCGAGATGGAAGCACGTTTTCTGGCGGGCGATCCCGTCGCCGAACGCCTGCTGACCCGCATGGGTGAGCTGGAGCGTGAACTCAGCGAGCTCACCGGTGATGTGGAACGATTGGGTCATGAGAATCGCCAATTGCGCCAGACGGTCGAGGAATTGACCC
>CAXBKM010000316.1:0-2763 GCA_963976265.1 uncultured Maricaulaceae bacterium | reverse complement strand
TTTGAGCCATCATCCTTCAGGAGCGCATAATCTGCGCCCTGCTCCAATACGGCCTCGCTTTCATGGAACCAGCGCCTGAGCTGATCGGGTTGGGTTAAAAACGCCCAGACCTTTTCAGGTTTTGCGCGCAGAAAAATCGTCTTCTCGATTTTGGTCGTCATGTATCTGATTCCACCTCTTCCTTGAGTTTGGCCAATCGTTCGTCCCAGAAGCGGTCGAACACGGAAATCCATTCGGCAATCGATTGCAGAGGTGCCGGGTTGAGGCGGTTGATCCGCTCCCGGCCCTTGACCTCAACCGTAATCAACCCGCTCTCGCCCAGTATTTTCAGATGCTTGGCGACCGCAGGCCGCGTCATGTCGAAATGATCCGCGACATCGCCCACAGACATTGCCTGTTCGGCGAGCATGCCAATAATGGCGCGGCGCGTTGGGTCGGATATGGCGCGAAATACAGTCTGCATATGGCCCTCATGATACCGATTGGTTTCATTTTATTAGAAACCTTTTGGTTTCATGTCAACCTTCGGGCTTGACCATGTGCGCGGCGCAGCTTTCAACATTCCCGGTGAGCGAATTACCTCCCGATACGTCCGATGAAGACGACGCACCTGTGTCCCAATGGGCGGCCTTTCGCCATCGCCCTTATCTGATTTACTGGTTTGCGCGCGCCGCCGCCGTGTTTGCCGCGCAAATCCAGATCGTCGCGATTGGCTGGCAGGTTTACGACCTCACCCGCAATCCGCTAGATCTGGGACTGGTCGGCCTGTCGCAATTCCTGCCCGCGCTATTGCTGGTGCTTGTCACCGGCGCGGTGGCCGATCGTTTCCCCCGGCGCGGCATTATGGTGCTCTGCCTGATCGTTGAAGCAATGGTCGCCGGATCACTGCTGGCCTTTACCTCGCTGGGCGGCAGTTCGGTGCTGATTATCTTCGCACTGCTCGCCACATTCGGAACGGCGCGCGCCTTTTTTGGTCCGGCGGTTCAGGCCCTCCTGCCCAATATCGTACCGCCCGGAATGCTGGCCAACGCCATCGCGCTCAACTCATCGGCCTGGCAACTCGCCACCATCGTCGGGCCGGTCGCGGGCGGCCTGCTCTATGGCATTTCGCCGCTGGCCGCCTATGGCAGCGCGACCGGATTGCTGGTCCTCGCCGCGCTGCTCGCGACGCAAATCCCCAAACCGGAGCAAAAATCGGAAACAGAAAAACCAAGCTGGTCGACCGTTTTGGCGGGTTTCAAATATATCTGGAGTGAGAAGATCGTTTTTGGCGCGATCTCGCTCGACCTGTTTGCTGTCTTGTTGGGCGGCGCAACGGCACTCCTGCCGGTTTACGCACGCGACATTCTCGATGTTGGGCCGGTGGGTCTGGGTTTGCTGCGCGCCGGCCCCGGCATAGGCGCGATTGCGGTTGCCATCTGGCTGACCACACATTCGATAAAGGATCATGCCGGGCTCTACCTGTTTATCTTCGTCGGAATCTTCGGCGCGATGACGACGGTCTTTGGCCTCTCAACCATTCCGTGGCTGTCGATTGTTGCTCTGATCATTCTGGGCGGTGCGGACATGGTCAGTGTCTATGTCCGCGAAACCCTGATCCAGCTATGGACACCCGACCGGCTGCGCGGGCGCGTCAATGCAGTGAATATGGTGTTTATCGGCGCATCCAACGAACTCGGTGAATTTCGCGCGGGCGTGATGGCCGCCTTTATTGGCGCCAAAGTCACGGTTGTCGCGGGCGGAATTGGCACCGTCGCCATCGCCGCAGCCTGGGCCAGGCTGTTCCCGCAATTGCGCAAGGCCCGGCATCTGGATGGACGCCCCTAAATCGCACCTCTGCTTGACGCGGAGCCATGCGACGCGTTCAAACTCTGATCTGTGACTGACCCTATCGAACCCAGACCGCCAACGCGGGTCCAATCAGCCTGGCGCTGGTTCGCCAGTCAGTGGCTCGAAGGTCGCTCGCCCGCGCTCTGGGTGCTCGGCCTGATCATCGGGATTATCGTCGCCCTGGCCGTCATCGGCTTTATTCTTGCGATTGAGACGATGAGTTTTCTGGCTTTTGGCGCCGACCATGAACGCCTGGCCAGTGGTGTTGCAGCCCTGCCCATCTGGCACATCCTGCTCGCGCCGGTCTGCGGCGGCGTCATCGTCTCGGCGCTGCTCTATCTGGGACAAAAACGCGGCTGGCTTACGGACACGCGCTCCCATGCGGTAGCGGATGTCATCGAATCGCGGGCTGTACGGGCCGGCAAGGTCAATTTGAAAACCGGAATCCTGTCAGCCGCCATCGCCGCGATATCTCTGGGGTCTGGCGGGTCTGCTGGCCGCGAAGGCCCTGCCGTCCATCTGGGCGGTGCACTGGCCTCTTTTCTTGCCCGGACACTGGGCCTGCCGGATCGTGCGGCGCGTATCCTGCTGGCTTGTGGCGCTGCCGCTGCCGTCGCCGCCAGCTTCAACGCCCCCATCGCGGGTGCCGTCTTCGCCTTTGAGGTCGTCCTTGGCCATTATGCCCTGCGATCAATTGCGCCCGTCGCGATCGCCAGTGTCATGGGGGCGCTGATAGCGCGACTGGTCTTTGGCACAAGCCCGGCCTTTGCCATCCCGGTAATCGAGCCCGCCTCGCTGTGGGATTTCGGCGGCGTTGTCCTGCTGGGTATCGCCAGCGCAGGCGTCGCGATTTTTTTTATCCAGGCGACCCTGGCCGCACCTGTCTTTGTACGAGCACGCGCAGAAGCCCTGAAATTTCCACTCTGGGCCTTG
>CAXBKM010000315.1:0-2767 GCA_963976265.1 uncultured Maricaulaceae bacterium | reverse complement strand
ACATTATTGGCGGTCAGGGCAAAGCGCTGAACGCTCAGACGGGCCTGACCGGGCTCAAGCGCCGCGCTGGGCGTATCGACCAGCATGGCTTGGCTGATGTCGGATTTCTCGATGGCTAAGGCCCAGCTCATGGGTGGCTCCTGATATTTTTCCCAGCCCTGATCCTGGACGGGATTTGGCCTATCTGAACGCATCGAGGCGCAAAACACAAAGCGGTTTTACCCCGCCCTGTCAGACAGCGCAGATTGTCGCTAGTCTAAACCATTGCCAAACCGCAGGAGACCGGCATGCCTGACCTTTCACCCGTCGCAATGATCGGCCTTAATCTGGCGCTCGCCTTGTCAGCGGCGCTGATTTTATGGGTCGTGGCACAGCGTATTCGCGATGTCAGTTTCATCGATGCCTTCTGGGCATTCGGCATGGTGCTGATGGCCGCATCCAGCTTTCTGCTGGCCGATGGGTCAATCGAACGGCGCGCGCTTCTGACCGGATTGTGCACGATTTGGGGTTTGCGACTGGGCTTACACCTGTTCGGACGATGGCGGCGCGACGGTGTGGATCGGCGTTATGCCAACCTGTTTGCGCGCGCGACGGCACGCGGCATGGGCTTTCCGGTCGCCAGCCTGATATTCGTTTTCCTGCCGCAGGCCGTCCTGATGTGGATGGTGTCCCTGCCTGTTCAACTCGGTCAGGCGAGCGGCGGGCTGGGGGTCATTGCATGGATCGGTGCGGCTCTCGCGATCACGGGCATCGTGATTGAGAGCGTCGCTGACGCCCAGCTGGAAGCGTTTCGCAAGGACAAGACCCAGACCGGGCAGGTGATGGATCGCGGGCTGTGGCGGTATTCGCGTCACCCCAACTACTTTGGTGATGCCTGTGTCTGGTGGGGTTTGTTTCTGATCGCGGTTGAAGCCCCGCTGGGAATATTCGCCCTGCCCGGACCGATATTTCTGACCTGGACGCTGGTCAAATGGAGCGGCGCGCCATTGCTGGAAAAAAGCCTTCAACAAAGTCGCCCTGACTATGCCGATTATGTGCAGCGAACGAGCGGCTTCATCCTTTGGCCGCCCAAGCGTCAGAAGGATGCATTATGAGTTTGAAATCCCTGGCCCCGCGGTTTTTGACAAGCCGGACCGTCCAGCGCGGTGCGCGCGCTTACCACAGCAGTGTGCGAACACTGACGGGTGGGCGCCGCACGCTGCATGCTTTCCTGCAGGCGGGTGATCCGGCGTCACAGCTATTCGATGTCGGGCTGGAAAAACTTGAAGCAATTCACGATATTACAATTGTGCGCTATCAGGTCGGCGCACCGGACCGCAGCGCAGCGCCCGACCCGGAACGACTGGCCGCCTTTGCGATCGATGATAGCAAGGCCCTGTCAGACGAATATGATCTGCCGCCCAATACGGCGCGCAATATTGCCGCCCTGCCGCGCGGGGAGGTCTTGCGCAAGAAGCTGGGACATTATGCCAGCGCCAGCGCGTGTTTTGAAGGCGAATGGTATACCGGGCTCGAGCGCCTTCATCATCTTGAAACGCGACTGGGCACAAAGCCGTCAGACATTTTGTTTCCACCGCCTGGCGAAGCACAGCACGCTCCCGGTGGCAGCGAGGTTGAGGCCTTTATCTCTTTTCGCAGCCCCTACAGCTATCTGGTCGCGATGCGCATGTTTGATCTGGCCGAGCGCTGGGGCGCAACCCTGATTGTACGCCCGGTTCTGCCCATGGTGATGCGCGGTTTGAGCGTACCGCGCGAAAAGCGGTTTTATATCGTTCGTGATGCGGCGCGCGAGGCGAGCCGTCTGGGCCTGCCCTTTGGCAATATTGTTGACCCAGTGGGCGCAGGCGTTGAGCGCGCGCTAGCGGTTTTTCCCCTGGCACGCGAACAGGGCTGTCTACCTGAATTTGTCAAAAGCGGTATGGCTGCGGCGTGGGCTGACGGCCTGGATCTGGCCGATGACCGTGATTTTCGCCGCGTCGTAGAGCGCGCCGGGCTGAGCTGGAGCGACGCGCAGGCGGCGATGGGCGGCGAAAGCTGGCGTCGCGAAATGGATGAAAACCGGGTCGCGCTCAATACGATGGGCCTGTGGGGTGTCCCCAGCTTTCGCGTGGGCGAATATGTGACATGGGGGCAGGACCGGCTCTGGCGTGTCGGGCGCTGGCTCGGCGAGACAATCACATAGATCTCCATCAATAACCCGAATAATCGAAGGGTTGATTTTCCCAAGCCATCAATTCTCAATGCCTGCCAGACGCGAAAACACAGCGGACGGATTACCTTCATGGCAAATGATCAACCGACCCGGACGGCACCTCGCCGCGGCGCTTTCACACGGTTTCTCGACGGGGTTGAGTGGCTCGGTAATCTTTTGCCGCACCCCGTCACCCTGTTCGCGATACTGGCCGTCGCAATTGTATTTCTGTCCGGGCTGTTTGGCTGGCTGGGGCTCGCCGTCGAGGATCCGAGGCCGGTGGGCACAAACGGGCGCGCCGATGATGGCATGATCCGCGCGATCAGCCTGATGAGCGCAGATGGCGTGAGGCGAATCTTCACCGGGCTGACCACAAACTTTACCGGCTTTGCGCCACTGGGGGTCGTTCTGGTCGCCATGCTGGGCGTCGGTGTTGCGGAAAAATCAGGACTGCTGTCGGCTGCCGTGCGCGGCATGGTTCTGGGCGCGCCGCGCCACATTGTGACGGTCGCCATCGTTTTTGCCGGTATTGTTTCCAACACGGCCTCAGAAGTGGGTTATGTCGTTTTGATCCCG
>CAXBKM010000314.1:0-2785 GCA_963976265.1 uncultured Maricaulaceae bacterium | reverse complement strand
ACGCGTTTGATCACCCAATAAAGGCTGCCGCCATCAAGGAGCTCCTCAGCGCGCTTTGGCGTCATGCGCGTGACGTGGCGTGATGTTGGCGCCACGCCCTCGCGTTTGGCGTCGGCGATATTGACATCTCGATAGGCTTGAAGGTCTTCGACCGTATCGACACCAACACACAATTTTATCAAATTCAGGGCCATATCGTCTGAGCTAGGGCAAGCCGGCGCCCGCGTCAAAGTCGTCAAGGCGCAATATATTCAACATCCGAAAACTGAAACGAAATGCCCTGGCTGATTTGCTGCCCCATTGCGCTGGCCTCGACCCGTGTTGTGACACGGCTCAGGACTGGCGCGGGAAGCCCGGCCTGCCTGACGAACTCCAGTACGAGCTCAAATTCATGGATACGGGCCAGAAAATGAGGCTTGAAGGATTCCGGTGCGAAAACGCGAATGCGCTCAACAAAGGGGTCCGATTGAGCGACAGTCAGCTCGCCGGCTACATGTTCGTTGAACGCGGTATCCTCACTGTCGGCCTCTTCGCCCTCAGCCATGTCAGGCCTGAACGTGTAGTGAACCCGGGCCGCATCGTTTCGTACTTCACGAATGTCACCGCCAATAATATCTGCGGAATCCGCCGTAAAAAACAATCCACTGCCATCGCTGGAGAAAGAAAAACTGGCACCGCCGCCCTCTTCGGTCTCTTCACCGTCGTCGGATTCAGTTTCCGGGGCGATCATGTCTTGCCAGGAATCGCGGAGCTCATCGCTCATCTGCTCAAGGCTGGTCGGAGATACGAGCGTCCATTGTTCAGCTTCCGGACGCGAGCCGTCAAAGCGACCGGTGAAGCTGCCTTCTTCGCCAAAATCGGCCCGCATCGTATAGCGCCAAATCGCGCCTTCCTCAGCCTCGAAACCGGCTGATAGTGCTGTCCTTACAAGTTCGGGCGTATTGTCTGATGAGGCAATGGACTGGGCGTCAACGGACGCGGCACTGAGCACAGCCAGAACTGCGGCGAATACAATTTTCATGGATACGAACTCCAACGCGTGACGATCCCCGCCAATAGAGGTTTAGATCACGCGCTGTCGTTCAAGTCCAGATAATCAGGCGGCATTGCGGTCCCGAAAACCGGTCTCCGTTTCAGGATCAATATCAAAGGTCTGCTCGCTCTTGGGCATCACTTTGGTATCCGGAAAGAGCTTCTTGGCCGCTTTGGACAAAACCAACTTCAGATACGCGCTCGGGCCGCCCGTGGCCGCCGATTTCGGACTGATGCCGAATTTACGGCGCAAGACCCCGTTGGCATGCAAAACGCCATTCTTGAGCATGGATTCTGGTGTCACAATTTCCATTGTGATGGAAACATTCAAGCCTTCGAGATTTTGAACGCGGTGCGGACCGTGCAATGGCCAGCTGGTGAACATGCCTGGCTCCAGGTCAACGGCCTCACAGGCATCATCCCACGATGGATCAAAGGGAAGGTCCTCGGTCTGCTCATGATGCAGGATGGCCTCCATCCGCTCATCGGTCACATAAGGCGCCGATGCGGGATACACCCGAATGCGCTTCTTGCCGCGTACGTGCCATAGAATGGTCTCGGACACATCGGAATGAATGAAAACCTGTGCTGTCGGCGACGATACCAGAATGCCGCTTTCATGATTAAGCGGGCGGTATGACGGATTAAGGCGTTTGAGATCGGCAACCATAGCATCGAACAAGGGCCGGTATTCAGGATCTTCGGTCATGGCTTGGCGCAGATTGATCCACAGCTTGCCCTTGCGAACCGCATCCATCAGCTCGGCCCCCGACCGATCCCCCGGATCACCGGCGCGCCAGCTATCAGCGCCCTCATCCAGATCGCCCATGGTACAAAAATCGGTCAAATCGCGCGGATGCCGCTCGATCAGTGCTGCCAGAGACTCGTTGGAAAATTGCTCGTGCTCATGCAGATTGTGGCGCGCGACCACGACCTTCTTGCGAAAGTTCGCAGCCGTCTCAGCGTTCCATTCAGAGACGATGTCCCAGGTTTTTGTCGTTTCGCCTGTGCCGTTCATGGTCAACTCCCTTATTCGCGTATGAGGCGAGCAGGAATCGGGCCAGTTTTTGACTATTCGACCGGCGGTGAGTCGACATGATTCCACATATAGAGCGCGAGATAGGACCGATAGGGCGCAAATCGCGCTGCAGTGCGAATGGTTTTGCGGCGCGGACTGGTCAGGCGCTCAAGCGTTTTACGCGCCGCGACATCACCATCGGGCCAGACATCCGGATCGCCAAAATAGAACATGCTCATCATGTCGGCGGTCCATTGCCCCACCCCCCAGATCGACGTGAGCCGCTCGGTGCGCACTTCGGTTGAAAGGGTCCGCAATTCGTCACTGTCCAGCCCACCCTCGCGTGCCAGGGACGATATCGCACAGATCGTTTTGGTCTTGGCACCGGAAAGGCCGCAGCTCCGCAGGAGCTCGGTATTGCTGTCACAAAAATGGGCGAGCAAGTCGCCGCCTTCCGCGCTCGTCTCGACCCGGCCCCAAATGGTGCTGGCCGCCTTGGTCGAGAGTTGTTGGCCAGTGATGGCCTTGCTCAGATAAACCGCAAACGGCAGATCGGCCCTTGAATGCAGCTCGAGCGGCCCGGCGGCCTCGATCGCGCGCGCCAGGGCCGGACTCAGCCCATCGGCGGTTTCAACAAACTGGCGATGTATGGCGCGGTGAGGCACAGCAGTCCTTCAAACAATGGTGCGGGCGGCCGGACTTGAACCGGCACGGGATTGCTCCCAACAGATTTTA
>CAXBKM010000313.1:0-2791 GCA_963976265.1 uncultured Maricaulaceae bacterium | reverse complement strand
AAACGGGTTGATTACCGCCGGGATCGTGCTGACCAACACCAATGTCAAAACCACGATCACCGGAAACTACATCGACAACAGTTTCATCGAATGGGGCAATGAACATGACGCCTCCCCTGAAATGTCGGGTGAGTTTTCCTTTGGCGGGCTGACGATCAACGCCAATATCTTTACCGCCAATGGTATCGCAAACTGGTCGAATTTCATTCAGATCAAACCCTATGGCCCGGATCACTACATCAATGGGTTGTCGATCTGCGACAATGTTTTCAAGCACCTGAACGGCACTGCACTGGATGCCGCCGAAGGGGTGGATGACAGCATTGCGCCTTTGGATAACAGCCGGGCGCGCAATTTCCTGATGACCGGAAATGTTTTTCACGGGGTTGCCAAGAACGCGCAAAATCCGGTCACGGTGAAAGTCACGGAAGCCTCGGATACGGCCACCTGGGAGGTCGACCTGCGCAATTACCTGCCCTTCGATTGCGAGGCCCGCGTGGCGGTTTCGGTGCAACCCGAGGGTGCGGTGCGATCACCGTCCAATGTGGCCGTCTACACGATGCCCTATTGCACCACGCGCATCGGCGTTGGGCGCGGGTCGATCCGGGTGAACTGGTCGCAGCCGGTGCATGGATCGGTGCAATTGACGGCGCGCGCCGACACGGTCTGAGGGGCTGAGAAAACAGGCGGCGGCCCGCATGATCTGTGGGCCGCCGTTTTTTGTTCAGGGCCGGTGATATTCGACCAGCACGACCCAGGTTTCAGGATTCATCAGGGTCCATTTCTTTTCATCGACCGTGTAGCCATAGCGAATGGGGGTGCCGGAATGCAGGTGAAAGCTGACCTCGGCACCTGTGGTGTCGATCCGCCCCAATTCCTCGCGCGTCCATAATTTCGCGCCATCCTCCTGCACCGCCCAGATGCCATGCGCCTCCTCGCCATCGGGCCAATGCAGCGTGTAGCTGCCATCGGGGCGGAAATACCATTCATCGCCATTGTCGCGCGCCCGCCAGACGCCCTCGATCCGGTCACCGCTGCCCAGGATCCGTTCCAGCTCGGTATTGCCCCATTTCAGGAACTGGCCACCGCGAAAGAAGGAAAAATCCGCCGCCGCCTCGGCAATATGATAGCCGCCATCGGGGCCGACCTCGAAGGTTGCGGGCTCGCCGGGGATGATCCAGATGCCAAGAAGGTCGGGGTCAATCTGCGGGTCTGACATGAGCGAACGCCTGCCTCGGAAATGGGCCGTTTCGCAATGGTGACGGGTTCAGGGGGCTTTGGCAATGCAGCTTATGGATGCGCGGGCGCGGGGTGTCCGAGGTCCAGGTCGTTGGGGCCGAGCCGAAAAGCCTTGCCAAAACCACCGTTCAGATGCGCTGCCAGAACCTCCAGCCGCAGCATGATGAAATCGCTGAAATCATAGTAGAGCGTGGCTTTGGGATGTTGCGACAGAAACAGCTGTTTCAGGTCGTCCTTGTCGGCGGGACAGGCCGAGCATTGCAGCGTCAGGCGCGGATGCGTCAACGGGTTGCCACGCCCGCCGGGCTCTCCGACCAGAAGCGAACAAGCCGGGTTCCGGCGCAGCGCACCTGTGTGCAACGAGATCTCTGAAACCAGCGTGACCGGCATGCCATCGGGCGCGGTGCCGACCGAAACACGGCTCACATGCGGCGTCTGGGTGTCGGGGCAGAGAACCCCGAGCGCGCCGTGCCGGGCGGAACGCAACAGGTGCTGCGCCAGCGACCGCGACGCCTCGCCGGTTTCCAATTGATCGGGTTTTGCCCCGGACATCTCCGCGTCTCCTTGCCTGACCGGCAATAGCATGACGGGTGTTTATTATGAACATAGCCATTCGTCCAAGCGCCGGATCCTCGAAAAATGGCCGGCACCAGGGGATCAGAACCGGTGCCACAGGCCCAGTTCGAGGCCAATCTGCGGATCGTCGTCCAGGCTGGTGCGCGCGCCCAGCTCGATCGAGGTGCCCTCACGCACCTGAAACACGAACGACGGGTTCAGCCCAAAGCTCACATCCGAGCCCGGCCATTGCTCGGCGATGACCTGCAGCATCAGCGACACGCGTTCGCTCTGGCGCAGTCCAAGTGTCGCTTCAACCTTCCAGCGCTGTTCATTCCGGGTCAGGTCATAAATCGCAAGCGCATCCAGGCTGACCCACCCGCCGGCCAACTCTGTCGGAAGCCAATCCAGCGCCGCGCCGTCGATGCCGCGCCCAAAGGACAGGCCGACGCGCGCCAGTTGGCTGTCGCCCAAGACGTCCACGCGGCGCAGGCCAAACCCAAGATCGACGGCCACCTGGTATCGCGCCTCTGGCCGGGTCAGGGTGCGGCGCAGGAACAGGAGGGCCTCATCCGTGTAATCGCCGCGCCCCAGATCGAGGCCAAGCGTCCACCGTCGGCCAAGCCCGATTTCCCCGTAGATCGAGGAATAGGCGCTTACCTCCATCCTGCCGGTGGCAAGCGCCTCGGCGCTGGAGGACATGTTTTGTGAAAAGGACAGAAACACCTCGCCGGGCGCGCGCGCCCACGGTCCGGCCTGAACCCCGGGCGCGCCCATACCGGCCAATGCCAGGAGGAGAGAGAAAATCCAGCGCGTCACGGAAATGAACCTGCGCAATCGAGGTTAATTCACCGTTAACGATTTTGCCGGGCCGCCTTGATTGTTCCCGAAACAATCAAATTGACGGCAAATTGTTCCCATCATTCAACAATAGGCTGTATTTTGCGGAATTGTTTAAAGGAGCCGTGCCATGACTACCGGATTGATTTCAAGATTC
>CAXBKM010000312.1:0-2793 GCA_963976265.1 uncultured Maricaulaceae bacterium | reverse complement strand
ATGGACGCGGTCAGTCGGACAGGCGGCCAAGCGGATTGCAACAGAAGCGCTGACCGACACAAAGGCGGCCTATCTGGAGTTCTGGACCCGGTTTCGCGAGCATTTGCTTTCCAAAGGCAGCGTCGTCGTGCCCCAGAAACCGCTGCCACAGCACTGGGCCACCTATAGGATTGGAAGGTCCGGCTTTGTTTTGACCGCGACGCTTAATTCAAATGCAAACCGAATTGGCGCTGAAATCTTCATTCAGGATGACCCGGATGCCGGAATGTTACTGGCCTTGAAAGAACAGCGCGTGGCCATCGAATCTGAACTTGGGTTCGAACTTGAATGGCAGGAATTAGACGGCAAAAAGGGCAGTCGCATTGCGGTCTATCGCAGCGGATTAGACCCGACGGATGACGCGACCTGGGTCGCCTGCATGAACTGGCTGCAGGATCATCTTGAGCGGCTTCACAATACACTGCGCCAGCGGATCAAGACGCTGGAGCCTTTGAATATGGATGACATCTGCCAATGACCGTCAATGAAGATGTTGTCGAGCAATCGGCCATCGGCATTCTGCAGGATATGGGTTTTGACTATCTGCCTGCCACGAAGATCAATCCTGACGGCCACGAGCCGGAACGTTCTGCCTATGCCGATACGATTCTGGAAACCCGGTTTCGAAAGGCAGTCGCCAAATTCAATCCAGGCATTCCCGAGGATGCCAGGGAAAACGCTATAAAACAGGTGCTCAATTCAGAAAGCCCTGTCCTGATCGAGGAGAATCGACGGATTCACCGCCTGTTGCGCGATGGTGTCGATATCGAATATGCGACTGGCGATGGCGTGACGAAGGGCGACAAGGTCTGGCTGATCGATTTTGATGACCCGGACGCCAATGACTGGCTGTTGACCAATCAGTTCACAGTGATTGAGGCCCGTCACAACCGTCGCCCAGATGCGGTTCTGTTTCTGAACGGCCTGCCCGTTGCCATTTTCGAATTTAAGAATGCCGCCGACGAAAATGCGTCGATTTCCGGGGCATTTCGCCAACTGCAAACCTATAAGGCGGAAATCCCGTCTCTGTTCCGCACCAATGCGGTCCTGATAACCTCTGACGGCCTGTTTACACGTATTGGGTCACTAACTGCCAATGAAGAGCGTTTCATGCCCTGGCGGACTGTGACAGGCGCGGACGGCGATTTTACGCCCGAAGGCCCGTACGAGATGGATACGCTGCTGCGCGGCGTTTTCGATAAGGCGCGTTTTCTTGCCCTGCTACGTGAGTTCACAGTCTTTGGCGACAAAGGCGATGGCCCGTTCAAGATCATTGCCGGTTATCATCAGTTTCATGGGGCTCGAAAAGCGCTCGACAGTGCTGTTCGCGCGGCCTCTCCTGGAGGCGACCGCAAAATCGGCGTGCTCTGGCATACACAGGGCTCTGGCAAGAGTCTGTTGATGGCGTTTTTTGGAGGCTTGGCTGTTACAAGTGAATCTCTTGCCAATCCTACAATCGTCGTTTTGACGGATCGCAATGATCTCGATGATCAACTCTATGCGACGTTTTCCATGTGTCAGGACCTCATCCGCCAAACGCCCGAACAGGCTGACAGCCGGGGCGATCTGAAGCGCATATTGGACCGGGCTTCAGGTGGCGTGATTTTCACGACCATGCAAAAATTTTCACCCGAACAGGGCGAAGAGAATTTCCCTGAATTGAGCGCTCGGCGAAACATCATCGTCATCGCCGACGAAGCCCATCGCAGCCAATATGGATTTGGAGCCAAACTCGATTCAAAAACGGGACAACGCAAATACGGCTATGCACACTATATCCGCCAGGCTCTGCCAAACGCGTCATTTATCGGTTTTACTGGAACGCCCATTGAAGCCGATGATCGCAATACGCTGACGACGTTTGGCGAATATCTGGATATCTATGACATAAGCCGGGCCGTCGCCGACAAAGCGACGGTGCCACTGTATTATGAAAGCCGACTGGCGCGCATCGAGCTGGATGACGACGAGAAGCCGCGCATCAATGCCGAGATCGAAGCGATGGTCGAGGACGACACGCTGTCCGAGCGCGAGAAGAAGAAGGCGAAATGGTCTGCGGTCGAACGCCTCGTCGGGGCTGAAAAGCGCCTTCGCCTGATTGCTGAAGATCTGGTGACTCATCTCGAAGCCCGCCTGGACGGCCTGGACGGCAAGGCCATGGCGGTTTGCATGAGTCGCGAAATTTGCGTTGATCTCTACGCCCAGATCATTGCGCTCCGTCCAGACTGGCATTCCGATTCCGATGCCGACGGCGTCGTCAAAGTCGTCATGAGCGGATCAGCGACTGACGGCCCGGCCTGGCAACAACACATTGGAAACAAGTCACGCCGTGATTTGCTGGCCCAGCGTGCCCGCAATCCAGACGACCCACTCAAACTCATTTTGGTTCGCGACATGTGGCTGACCGGATTTGACGCGCCGTGCATGCACACAATGTATATCGATAAGCCGATGCGCGGGCATGGTCTGATGCAGGCAATCGCGCGCGTGAACCGCGTGTTCAAGGACAAGCCCGGCGGATTGATCGTTGACTATATCGGTATTGCCCAGAACATGAAAAAGGCTCTGGGCCAATACACGAAATCGGATCGCGAGCACACCGGAATTGACGAAGCCGAAGCCGTGGCGGTCATGCTGGAGAAGTATCACGTTGTCCGGGATATTTTCCATGGCCATGACTATTCGCCGGGGGTTGCTGGCGAACCAAAAGACCGGTTGATCGCACTTGGCGCAGCGATGAATTGGGTTCTGGAG
>CAXBKM010000311.1:0-2799 GCA_963976265.1 uncultured Maricaulaceae bacterium | reverse complement strand
GATTACAGATACAACGGTTATGCGATTTGAACTTGCCGACTAGGCCTGATCACCCCGCCCGCTCCGGTCCCCACGCATCAACGGCCTCCTGTCCGACGATTTCTGCGGCGCGGCGGCGCACTTCGTCCGGGGTAAGCAGGCCGCGTTCCAGCGCGGATTTGAGCCAGTCTTCATAAACACCGCCGGTTTCGGCAAAACCGTCTTCGACCATGGCGTGATAGAGCGCAGCAGCCAGCATGTGCATGCCGTCATCGCTGTGACGCAGGCGCTGGCCCATATCGTGGGCAAAGCCGAGGCGTTCTGACACGATCTGGTCGAGCGCCTTGGTGGAATCCTCATTCACCACGCCCAGAAAGGAATTGTAGCCAAAGCTGGGATTGTGGTCCTCGACGATGGAGAGCATCCAGGGGTCGTTTTCCAGCGGTTCGAGCAGACGCAACAAGTCGGCGTCACTGTCATCGAAGGGCGGATGGAAAATCTCGTGTGCGGCAATGCGCAATTGTGTCTCCGGCGGATAGCTGTGATGCGCCAGAAAGCGTTGTCCCTGAATGCGGATGCCGTAGGGCTGGGAGAAATTCACCACGATCAGTTCGATCCGGGGGTCGAGATCACGGCCGAGAAGGCGCGCCTGTTCGGGGATGATGTCGTAAGGCGATACGGCCTGCCCCAGCATCGCAATCGCGGCGTCGATATCAGGCGCATACTGCGCGGCCCAGTCGGCTTCAAACCCGGATGCCTGCATGTCTTCAAGGACTTCGACAATGCCGGGAAGCGCTGCGAGAATATTGGGCCAGCCCTCTGAATCCCAATAGGCGCTGGCTTCATAGGGCGGACGCAATATGCCGTCCGGATCGCGCGCTGCCGTCAAGATGGCGTCCAGCGAGTGATGATCCGCGCCTGAAAACAAAAGGACCAGTGCGGGACCTGCCAACTGGCCAGAGGCCCGCATCTGTGTGCCCAGCCGGTCGAGAATGGCGACGCTGTGCGGGGACAGGCTGGCGCGAAACTGCGCGATCTCGGCGCCATAATGGCTCGCCTGCAAATCATCACCTGAAGCGGCGCCCATCATCAACAATGCGTCCAGCCCCACCGATGACGTAATCACCCATTCGGTCTGACTGTCGGCGGGTTCAGACCGCGTTTGTGCATCACTGCAGGCGGTTAAAACCAGACTTAACACGATGGCCGTGGCCAAATTCCTCAATTGGGCATGCATGGTGGAACTCCCGGCTAACAGGACCACCAGTTTGGACTGGCTCTCAATGCCCGTCTTGAACGGGTTTGATCTCAGGCACAGCGAAGGCGCGCAGGGGTCAAGCCGGTCATGCGTTTGAGCAATCGCGTGAGATGGGGTTGATCGCAAAACCCGGCCTCGTGCACGGCGTCACTGGGGGTTCCGCCCGCGCGCAACACTGTGATCGCACGGCGAAGCTGGCCTTCCTGGCGCAATCGCGAAGGGCTGGTGCCAAACCAGGCCTTGCAGATCCGGCTGGCATGCTCTGGGCTGACGCCCATGCGCCGCGCCAACACGCCGGTCTCGACGCGTTCTTCATTCAAAAGCGCCGCCATATAGCCGACCAGCCAGGGTGCCGGCGAGAGCGGCGCCGACTGGCTGGCTTCGTCCATGGCGGCCTGCGCCGCAGCGACGGGATTGTCCCTGGCAAGGCGCTCCAGTGCGTCGACATCGGCCACGCAGGCAGCCCGCAGCCCATCCGGGCTCTCGGGCAGGGAAAAGTTCAGGACAACGGCGCCACCCGGTCCAAACTGGTCGCCATGGGCATGCCATGGCGGATGAATGACCAGATGCCCCCGCATACAGGCAAACCGGCCATCCAGGCTGGCCTCTTCATATTCACCGTCCAGAACCAGCGCGCCATAGGCCGTCGCATGGCGATGCTGTGCCAATGCCGTCAGCGGTGCGTGGCGACTCTCATAAGGCGGGACAGGCTCGATCATGGCACCAGCCTAGCGGGGCCAGTGTCGCAAAAACACTCAAATTTTGGAAAGGTCGGCCTGCTTAAGGTCCGGCGCGATCCGGACTGGCACCAATCATTTCGCGCAGGGTCGCCAGCGAGTGGTCGACATGCTCATACGGGCCCAGATTATTCCACGTCATGCGGATGGTGGAATCGGTGTCGATCACATAGGTCGTCCGGCTGGTCCGCCCAACCAGCGGGGCAAGCTGGACATCATAGTCCGACATCATGCCGCCCGAGAGCGCGAAGACCGGAAAGGCCGAGGCGCAATGCTGGGTCGAGAACTCGGCCAGGCGATCGGTATTGCCATTGGTGACGCCGATCACTTGCGCGCCCAGCGCTTCAAACTCGGCAATGCTTTCGGCAAAGCTGGCCGCCTGCGCTTCACACCCCGACGTAAACGCCGCCGGGAAGAAGAACATCACGACCGGACCCTCGGTCAGCGCTTCGGCCAGGGTGAAGCTGACCGGCTCGCCGGCCTGATAGCCCTCAACCACAAAATTTGTGGCGATATCGCCGACCTCAAGCTCGGCTTGTGCCGGCGCAGCCAGCGCCGCGCCCATGGCAATTGCGGCGAGTGTGGTGGTGATGGTTTGGCGGATCATGTCGGTCATCCTTCTCAGGCGTGGTCTGTCGCTTTAACGCTATATAGGAGGCCGCGGCCATTTGGCGAGGCCAACACCTAATCTGAATCCATCTTCAGGGCGGCGATGAAGGCTTCCTGCGGGATGTCGACCTTGCCGAACTGGCGCATTTTCTTTTTACCGGCCTTTTGCTTGTCGAGCAGTTTGCGCTTTCGCGTTGCGTCGCCGCCATAGCATTT
>CAXBKM010000310.1:0-2803 GCA_963976265.1 uncultured Maricaulaceae bacterium | reverse complement strand
GGCGATCGACGCCATGATCCCGGTCGGCCGTGGCCAGCGCGAGCTGATCATTGGCGACCGCCAGACCGGCAAGACCGCGATCGCAATCGACGCCATCCTGAACCAGAAACAGATCAATGAAAGCGATGACGAGAGCCAGAAGCTCTACTGCGTCTATGTCGCCATTGGTCAGAAACGCTCCACCGTTGCCCAGATCGTGAAAACGCTCGAGGAAAACGGCGCGATGGAATACACCACCGTCGTCGCCGCGACCGCGTCCGATCCGGCACCGATGCAGTTCCTGGCACCGTTCACCGCCTGCACGATCGGTGAATATTTCCGCGATAACGGCATGCACGCCCTTATCGTTTATGATGACCTGTCCAAGCAGGCGGTTGCCTATCGCCAGATGTCCCTGTTGCTGCGCCGTCCGCCGGGCCGCGAAGCCTATCCGGGTGACGTCTTCTATCTGCACTCCCGCCTGCTGGAGCGTGCGGCCAAGATGAATGACGAGATGGGCGCCGGTTCGCTGACGGCCCTGCCGGTCATCGAAACCCAGGCCAATGACGTGTCGGCCTATATTCCGACCAATGTGATCTCGATCACTGACGGCCAGATCTTCCTTGAAACCGACCTCTTCTTCCAGGGCATCCGCCCGGCGGTGAATGTCGGCCTGTCCGTGTCCCGCGTGGGCTCTGCTGCCCAGACCAAGGCCATGAAGCAGGTGGCCGGCAAGATGAAGGGCGAGCTTGCCCAGTACCGCGAAATGGCGGCCTTTGCGCAGTTCGGCTCCGATCTGGACGCGGCAACACAGCGCCTCCTGAACCGGGGTCAGCGTCTGACCGAGCTTCTGAAGCAGCCGCAATTCTCGCCGCTGTCTATGGAAGAGCAGGTCTGTGTGATCTTCGCCGGTACGCGCGGTTATCTGGACAAGGTGCCGGTGGGCAGTGTCCGCCAGTTCGAGGCCGAATTCCTGCGGCATCTTCATGCCGATCACGCTGCGCTTCTGGCCGCCATCCGCGACGAGAAGAAGCTGAGCGATGACAGTGAAAGCAAACTGACCTCCGTGGTCGAGGCCTTCACCAAGAATTTCGCTTAAGGGCAGGGTTTAGGAGAGCCGCATGGCTTCGCTTAAAGAGCTTCGCAATCGCATCTCCAGCGTGAAGTCCACGCAGAAGATCACCAAGGCGATGCAGATGGTGGCCGCGGCCAAGCTGCGCCGGGCGCAGGATGCCGCCGAAGCCGCTGGCCCCTATGCCGAGCGCATGGCATCGGTGATGGCGAATCTGTCGACCTCCATGAAGGATTCTCCGGGTGCCCCGCCGCTGCTGGTGGGAACCGGCAAGTCGGACACCTATCTCCTGCTGGTGATGACGGCGGATCGCGGCCTGTGTGGCGGCTTCAACACCAATATCGTCCGCAAGGCCCGCGAGCGTATTACCGCGCTGCAGGCCGAAGGCAAGACGGTGAAGATCATCACGGTCGGCAAGAAGGGCGCGGACCAGCTGAAGCGCCTCTACAATGATCTGATCGTCAAACGCTATGATCTCGGTGGCGGCAAGAATGTCGGCCGCGATGCGGCTTCCGAATTCGGCCTCATGGTGCGCGAGATGTTCAATGCCGGCGAATTCGATGTCTGCGAGCTGATCGCCTCGGAATTTGTCTCTGTCATCTCGCAAAAGCCCCGCGTCCAGACGCTGATCCCGGCGGCGGACGCGATTGATGACAGTGTTGCACGCCCCGACCTGCAGGGCGCCGTCTATGAATACGAGCCCGATGAGGAGGAAATCCTCAACGTGCTGCTTCCGCGCTATGTCGACACGGTCATCCTGTCGGCCCTGCTGGAAAACTCCGCAGGCGAAATGGGGGCCCGTATGGCCGCGATGGACAATGCCACGCGCAATGCCGGCGACCTGATCGACAAACTCAACCTCGTTTATAACCGTACACGCCAGGCCAAGATCACGACGGAGCTGACCGAAATCATCTCCGGCGCCGAGGCCTTGTAAGAAATACGTCCGCAAAAGGAATTATGCAGATGGCACAGCTCAAGGGACGCGTCGTACAGATCACCGGCGCCGTTGTTGACGTCGAATTTGAAGGCGGCCTGCCGGATATTCTGAACGCCGTTGAAACCAAGAATGGCGATCAGAAGCTGGTTCTGGAAGTCGCACAGCACCTGGGCGAAAACACCGTCCGGACCATCGCCATGGACGCCACCGAAGGCCTGCAGCGTGGCGCCGTCGTCACTGACACCGGTCAGCCGATCACGGTTCCCGT
This sequence comes from uncultured Maricaulaceae bacterium, assembly GCA_963976265.1. Classification (GTDB taxonomy): domain Bacteria; phylum Pseudomonadota; class Alphaproteobacteria; order Caulobacterales; family Maricaulaceae; genus Hyphobacterium. Next base: position 544 of record CAXBKM010000310.1, on the reverse strand, counting down.
CGGCCCGGGCGTTCTGGGCCGCATTCTTAACGTGACCGGCGACCCGATCGACGAGGCTGGCGAAGTTTCCTACGAACAGCGCGCCCCGATCCACCGCTCCGCTCCGGCGTTTGACGAGCAGGCGACGGAAGCCGAAATCCTGCCGACCGGTATCAAGGTCATCGACCTGCTCTGCCCCTATGCCAAGGGCGGCAAGATCGGCCTGTTCGGCGGTGCCGGCGTGGGCAAGACGGTGTTGATTCAGGAACTGATCAATAACATCGCCAAGCTGTTTGGCGGTTACTCGGTCTTCGCCGGCGTGGGTGAACGCACCCGCGAAGGAAACGACCTGTACTGGGAAATGATCGAATCCGGCGTCAACAAGGATCCATCCAAGGGCTCCGTTGAAGGGTCGCGCTGCGCCCTCGTCTTCGGTCAGATGAACGAGCCGCCGGGCGCCCGCGCCCGCGTCGCCCTTGCCGGCCTCGCCCAGGCGGAATATTTCCGCGATGAGGAAGGCAAGGACGTGCTCTTCTTCGTTGATAATATCTTCCGTTTCACCCAG
>CAXBKM010000309.1:0-2860 GCA_963976265.1 uncultured Maricaulaceae bacterium | reverse complement strand
CCGGCTTCCACGCCGTCGCGGTCCCTTCGACGGATGACGACGATTAGGTTTTTGTTTTTGATCGGTGTGAATTCAAACCCCGCTGGAGCCATCCGGCGGGGTTTTTGATGTGTTGCTACTCACCAAGACCGCAGTAGGATAGCCCAATGACAAAAGTCGTTCTCATGCAGTCGGTTGTTAGTGATTACGCCGAAGAACCTGGAAAGACCTATTACCTACCAAAACGATGGGTGAAGGCTGCATCTGAAGCGCTTGGAGATCTTTGCTTATTCTACGAGCCTCGGGCTGGCGGTGGAAGGTTAGCATATTGCGCCGTTGCGGAAATTCGGGCTTTGCGCCCCCATACCGAAACAGCCGGCGACTTCACCGCTGAACTTAGCAACTACATTGAATTTAATGCACCGGTTCCAGTTAAGCGACCAGAGGGCGGATATTGGGAGGCTAAGCTTCAAAAGCCGGATGGTTCGAGCAATCAAGGTGCATTCGGCGTTTCGGTTAGGCGAATTCCCGATGATGAGTTTGATTTGATTTGCAGTGCTGGATTTTCCGATGATTTGTTCATGGATGTCCGAAATGACCCTCCAGGCCTCTCTGAGCCACCTGCTATTTTTAGACGCCCAATAGTTGAGCAACTCATTTCTCGTAAATTTCGTGATGCGGCCTTCTCGAAAACCGTAAGAGACGCATATGATCGCAAGTGCGCGGTAACTGGTCTAAAGATAATCAATGGAGGCGGTAGATCTGAGATTGAGGCGGCGCACATCCGACCCGTTGCAGATGACGGCCCAGACTCCATCAAAAACGGGCTCGCTCTATCACGAACTGCTCATTGGCTATTTGATCGTGGCCTCATCGCGATCGGCAACGACTTTAAACTGTTGAAAGCTAAAAATTACATTCCCGAGGGCTATGATAGATTGTTTGACCCGAGCGGTCTTGTTGCCGTTCCACAGGACGAACGGCTAAAGCCACATAAAGCCTTTCTCGAATACCACCGGGACACCTATTTTAAGGGGTAGCCCCTCACCCAATCTTCAACCCAAACAGCGGCCTCACCCATTTCACTCGCCGGATGAGCTCAAAGCCCAGCGCGCAACCGCCAATCGTCACCGCGACGAGGACAACAAACTGCGTCCATACATCCCAACCGGCCTGCGCGATATAATAGCCCGCGCTGACCGTGATTGTCTGGTGCAGGATGTAAAACGGGAAGATTGCCTGCGTCAGATAGCGCCGGGCCGGGCCGTCACGGTTCAGGAATAATTGCGCCAGTCCGAGCAGGCTCAAAATAACGGCCCATGCGTACAGGATGCGCCCGAACCGCACGGCCCACAGCAGAACGTCCTGCCCGGCCCAGTCGTCTCCCGGTCGCGCCAACGCCCAGGCAAAGATGCCTGCGTAGAAGACCGCATAGACCAGCGCGAGGGGCAGGACGCGGCGTACCGCATTCCAGAACGTCGGGCTTTTGGCGGCATAAAACCCGATAATCAGAATGGTCAGGCGATGGGCGTGATTGGCCCAGTCATCGATGAGTGCGTGCGTCGTCTCAAAATGCGGATCAAGCCAGACCCGATAGGCAAAAAACGGCAAGACGGGCAGGATAAAGACCAGAACCGGCCCCAGACGCCCCGTCCAGACGCGGCCGACAAACTGTCCGACCGGGCCTTGCCCCAGCGCCCGCATCGCCGGAATAAGTGGCGCGAGCAGGAGCGAATAGACCAGTAGGTAGACCACATACCACAAATGGTTCCAGGTCGGTGTAATGAGGCCATGCAACACATTTGGGCGCAAATAATCGGCGTAAAAGGATGCAAAATTCGCCTCGATCAAGCCTTGCTGGCGCAATTCAAACCAGGTTTGCGGCATTACCAGAACCGCCATGCCGAACACGATGACCGGCGCGATGCGGACAAGGCGGTCTCTTGCCATGCTCGCACTGCCAATCTTGTCGGCCAGAAAACGCAGGGCGACACCGGAAATGAAGAAGAGCAGGGCCAATCGCCACGGATTGACCAGACGCATCAGAAGCTCCGGCCCTTCATTGGCGCCCGGGCTTTTGACATGCCAGCCCCACGTCACGAAGAACATGCCGACATGGTAGAAAATCAGAATTCCAAACGCGATGATCCGCAGCCAGTCGAGATCATGACGCCGGGGAAAGACCGCATTGGGTCCGGTCATGCTGGCGGGGGTTTTGGTCATGAAGACATCCTCTTTTCAGGCAAGTCTGGCGACGTGTGGCCCAACCATATGATTTGGCGCCGATGGGTCGAGGCGCGCGGGGCCACGGTCGGCGCGGCGTGCCAATCGGATGTCATCAAGGGGCAGGCGGCGGTAATCAGGGATAAAAGCAGTTTGCCCGCGCGCCTGACTGCGCCACACTGAAGCGATGAATTTGAGAAGCTCGACAGCCCTGGCCGCAGAACGCGACGCCGATCACCGCGCCTTTGTCCGCGCCGTCCTGCTGTGCTTTCTCGTCGTCGCGATGGTCTATGTGGTCAACAGCCTGTCGATCGCGACCGAGTTTGCCCGAAATGGTGACGCCCGGCCGGCCTATTATAGCTGGGTGCTGGAAGGCACGGCGATTTCGGCCATGCTGGTGCTGATCCCGTCTATCCTGTGGCTCGGTTTGCGCTTTCCGTTCGAGCGCGGGCGCTGGCGCATGGCGCTCGCCGTCCATCTGGTCGGCGTCCTCCTCTATGCGGTTTTGCAGGTCGCATTGATGTCGGGCTTTCGCGCGCTGGTCTGGCCGCCGATTTTTGACCGGCCCTTTGGCTATGGCGACACGCTATGGGGCACATTTGTCTATGAATTTCGCAAACAGGCGGCCGCCTATCTCGGCTACCAGCTGATTCTGTCG
>CAXBKM010000308.1:0-2863 GCA_963976265.1 uncultured Maricaulaceae bacterium | reverse complement strand
GCTTGGGCTTGTCCTCTGCCGGTGCGGCATCTTCGGTCGCATCATTGGCGCTGTCAGCCGATTGTGCCGGCTCGGCATCGGCTTTTTTGCGCCGGGTTCGCGGTTTGCGCTTGGGCTTGTCTTCAGAAGCATCACCCGCATCGCTTGCGACTGCGTCCGAACCGTCTTCGGCAGGCTCAGCGGCCTTGCGACGCCGCGCAGGGCGTTTGCGTTTTGGTTTGTCGTCCGATGTTGGCAAATCGCCGGCATCGGGCTCTACCACTGCCATGGCATCGGGTGCGTCGGCATCATTTGATGCGTTTTCGTCCTCGCTGGCCTCGTTTGTGCGGGCCTCATCTGAGTTGCGCCGACGACGTCCGCGACCACCGCGGCGGCCACGGCGGCGACGCTTGCGGGGCTGATCATCGTCACTGCCCGCTTCTGGCGTCTGCGCCGGATTGGTGTCGGCGTCCGCATTTGAATCACTGTCGGAGGTTTCCGCCGTGTCAGCGGCTGTCGTTTCCGTGGCAGATGCATCGGTTTTACCGGCCCCTCGGCCCCGTCCGCGACGACGTCGTCGTCCGCGGCCGCCACGCGACTCGGACTTCCCGTCATCGCCACTCTCGGTCTCGTCATCTTCGACGTCGGGCATCGCCGCCATGGAAGCATGGCTGATAGGCTTGTCCGGCTCGGGAATGTCGGCCGCATCGCGCCGGTTGAGAATTTCGATATTGCAATTGGGCGGCAAGAGGTCGGGATCAGATGAAATCAGGACTTTGAGATCAAATCCGTTTTCAATCGTCAAAACATGGTCGCGTTTTTCATTGAGAAGATAGAGCGCAACTTCGGTTGGCACTGACAGGCGGATTTTGGTAGCGCGGCGACGCGCGCCTTCTTCTTCCAGGGAGCGAAGCGCGACAAGCGCGCTGGATTCGACTGAGCGCTGATAGCCCAGCCCGTCACAGGTCGGGCAAACCTTGGTCGACCCCTCAAGAATGGATGTGCGTTTGCGCTGGCGCGAAATTTCCATCAATCCGAACTGGGAAATACGTCCCATTTGCAGGCGTGCACGGTCCTTGCGCAGCGCGTCCTTCATTCGTTTTTCAACGGCACGAACATTCTTGTTTTCTTCCATGTCGATGAAGTCGATGACGACAAGGCCTGCCAGATCGCGCAGGCGCATCTGACGCGCGGCTTCGTCGGCGGCTTCCATATTGGTTTTCAAGGCCGTGGTTTCGATATTGCGTTCACGGGTGGATCGCCCTGAATTCACATCAATTGCCACCAGGGCTTCGGTCGGATTGATGACCAGATAGCCGCCTGATTTGAGCTGAACCTGAATGTCGTAGATCGCTTCAAGCTGGCCTTCGACGCCGTAGCGCTGGAACAGCGGCACGTCCTCCTTGTAGGGCTGCACCTTGGAGGCGTGGCTTGGCATCAGCATTTTGATGAAGCCCTTGGCGTCTTTGTAGGCGGACTCGCCCTGGACCAGAACTTCCTCGACATCCTTGTCATAGAGGTCGCGGATCGCCCGTTTGACGAGATCGCCTTCCTCATAAATCAGGGCAGGCGCGACCGCGGCCAGCGTGTTCTCGCGGATCAGATCCCAGACCCGGCGCAGATAATCGTAATCGCGGCGAATTTCCGCTTTGGTGCGCGACGCACCCGCCGTGCGGATAATCAGGCCCATCCCGCGTGGTGTCTCGAGATCGGCGACGATGTCTTTCAGACGTCCGCGATCCTTGGCACTGGAGATTTTGCGCGAAATGCCGCCTCCGCGTGGCGTGTTGGGCATCAGGACACAATAGCGACCAGCCAGCGACATATAGGTGGTCAGGGCTGCGCCTTTGCTGCCGCGTTCTTCCTTGGCGACCTGAACCAGCAATATCTGGCGGCGCTTGATGACTTCCTGAATCTTGTAGCGACGAAATTGCTGGCGCTGGCGGCGCGCCGCAGCGGTGAAAGCCTCGTCCTCGTCTTCTTCGGAATCAGACTCATCGGCGTCGTCGCTGGCCTTTTCGGCCGCTTCAGCTTCCTCTTCCTGAAGCGCCTGACGGTCTTCATGGGGAATCTGATAATAATCCGGGTGGATCTCGTTGAAGGCGAGGAAGCCATGGCGATTGCCGCCATATTCAACGAAAGCCGCCTGCAAGGACGGTTCTACGCGGGTGACTTTTGCCAGATAGATATTGCCGCGAATAGGTTTCTTGGCCGCGGCTTCAAAATCAAATTCCTCGACTTTTGAACCTTCGGTAACGACAACGCGGGTCTCTTCGGGATGACCGGCGTCGATCAGCATTCTTTTCGACATGTAATAGGGCTCCTGCGCGCACCCCGATGGGGTGCGGCGACGTGGCGCGCAAACGCTTTGCGGTTTTGCAAGTCTCAATATGGACAGGCGCGTTGCGCATCTGTGTTTCCTTGGACGCCAATCTGGGTATTCCGGATCAGCGCGGCGGTTTGGGCACACACTGACCAACAGGCGTCAGCGGTGAGTAAAGGCGTGTTGCCGGACATTCCGGCTTCGTCATGTTCCGTCAATTTATGTCGGCGGCGCAAGCGCTTCGCCGGACAGAACACAATCAACATGCCCCATCCGGCGAGTCTTGGAAAGCCTTAGTTCAGTCACGCCCATATCTTGGGCGGTCAGGGGTATCGCTGCGCCTACCAGCCCCAGCGGACACCGGCTCTGGCGCCGACTTCACCGGTTTCTGCGCCGAAGCCAATCCCGCCATTGAGCGAGAAGGTTTCGTTGACGCGTGCCGCGCCGGAGAAGGCGAAGGCATGAGCGGTATCATAGAAGCCCCAGTTTGCCGCCAGCGCGAAGTTCTCGCCCGCCTGCAGACCGCCAATGCCCGCCATGGCGAGCGACAGGGCCACACCA
>CAXBKM010000307.1:0-2865 GCA_963976265.1 uncultured Maricaulaceae bacterium | reverse complement strand
GTCGGTAATTGCGCGCAATCGCGCCCAGATCGATGATCAGGCGCGGATGCGAACCGCGATCAGTGGGCACTGTCTTCGTACCGGCCAACGGGGTCGAGGTCCGAGAATTTCGTGCGCGCGCCATCGAAGGCCAGTTTGACCGTGCCGATGGGACCATGACGCTGCTTGCCGATAATAACTTCGGCCTGGCGTTCAATCAGGCGGAATTCTTCTTCCCATGCGAGATATTCCGGCGTGTCTTCCTTCGGCTTTTCGCGTTCCTTGTAATAGGCCTCGCGATACACAAACATCACGACATCGGCGTCCTGCTCGATTGAGCCGGATTCACGCAAGTCAGACAATTGCGGGCGCTTGTCTTCGCGGCTTTCCACCTGGCGTGACAACTGCGACAGGGCGATAACCGGCACGCCCAATTCCTTGGCCAATGCCTTGAGAGATTGCGTAATCTCGGTAATTTCCTGAACCCGTCCCTGGCTCTGCTTGCCATCGGACGCGGTACACAGCTGGAGATAATCGACCACAACCAGATCAAGCCCGTGCAGGCGCTTGAGGCGGCGTGCGCGCGCCATCAATGCGCCAATGGGCAGGCCGCCCGTATCGTCGATGTAAAGCGGCAGGCTCTGGATTTCCAGAACGCCATCGCGGATCTCTTCATACTGGGCGGAATCGATCTCACCGCGCCGGATCATGAAGCCGGGAATGCCGGTGTAATCGGCGATCAGTCGCGTCGCGAGCTGTTCCGATGACATCTCCAGCGAGAAGAAGCCAACGACGCCGCCCTTGGTGGTTTTCTTGGTGCCGTCGGGCAGGACTTCATACTGATAATTGCGGGCCACATCGAAGGCGATATTGGTCGCCAGTGCGGTTTTGCCCATGGAGGGGCGACCGGCAATGATGATGAGGTCAGAACTGTGCAGGCCGCCGAGTTTTGAATCCATGGCTTTGAGCCCGCTGGAAACGCCAGACAGACCGCCTTCACGTTCGAAGGCGGCGGCGGCCATCTCAACGGATTCCGCGAGCGCATCCTTGAAGCTGACAAAGCCGCGCGACCCACCACCGCTTTCCGCCAGCTCAAACAGGCGACGTTCAGCCTGCTCGATCAACTGGCGGGCATGCGTCTCCGGCGGGCTGTCAACAGCATCCTTGGAGAGCTCGGCGCTGACCCGGATCAGCTCGCGGCGCAGCGCCAGATCATAGACCAGAGTGGCATATTCAACGGCGGCCGCACTGTCCGCGGCGTTTTCCAGCAGGACGGCGAGATAAGCGGCGCCGCCGATTTCCTGCAGGCCGCCATCGCGTTCAAAATCTGTTTTAAGAACAATGGCATCGGCCAGTGCGCCGCGTCCGATCCGGTCAGCTGTTGCCTGGTAGATACGGCCATGAACCGGGTCATAAAAATGGGCGGCTTTGAGCCAGTCTGCGACCCGGTGATACATCTCATTGTCATAGAGAAGCGCCCCCAGAAAAGCCTGTTCGGCTTCCAGATTGTGGGGCGTTGTCTCAAATTGAGCGTCGTCTTCGGGGGCGAGGGCAGGAAGGTTCATGCCTCTTGTCTAGGCCTCGACCGGTCACACCTCAACCGCGAGAGGGAGTCGCCCACAGCTTTTTTTGGTCTTTGTGGAAAACTCCGGCCCTGAAACGAAAAAGGCGAGCCGGTTGGGCTCGCCTTTCATTCGTATACGGAAGAGTTAAGGAGCGTTATTCCTTGCTCTCTTCACCGTCGTCTTCTGCACCTTCAAGGGCAGGCGCACTGTCGTCGGCGTCATCGCTGCCGACCAGATCGTCAGGTTCGGCACCGGCCTCGAACAGTTCAGCGGCTTGGGCTTCAGCAATCGCACGATCTTCGTCAGCCGCAGACGCGATAACGTCTTCGCCGCGTTCCTGGCGTTCGGCTTCGTCTTCGGTGCGTGCCACATTGATGGACACCGTCACGGTGACTTCCGGGTGCAGCTTGATGTGCACGTCGTGAAGGCCGAGCGACTTGATGGGCTGATCGAGAATGACCTGCGAGCGACCCACTTTCATCTCGTCACTGGTGACCAGTTCGGCCACATCGCGAGCGGCAACCGAGCCATAGAGTTGACCGGTTTCACCAGCCTGACGGATCAGGATGAATTTGCTGCCATCAAGGCCTTCACCGCTTTTGGCCGCTTCGTCGCGGCGTTCGGCGTTGCGGGCTTCCAGGATTTCACGTTCACGCTCGAACCGGTCCTTATTGGCATCGGTCGCGCGCAGCGCTTTTTCCTGGGGCAGAAGATAGTTACGGGCGTAACCGGATTTGACGGTGACGACATCGCCCATCGAACCCAGATTATCAACGCGTTCAAGAAGAATGACTTGCATAATGATCTCCTAGTCGAGCGCGTATGGCAGCAGGGCCAACTGGCGCGCGCGCTTGATCGCACGGGCAAGCTCACGCTGCTTTTTGGCGGACACGGCCGTGATGCGGGCCGGAACGATCTTGCCGCGCTCAGACATGTAGCGCAGCAGGAGTTTGGGGTCCTTGTGATCGATCGCGGGTGCAAACTCACCGGAGAACGGGCACACCTTGCGACGGCGCATGAAGGGGCGGCGCGCAGGGACGTTTGAAATGCTCATGTCGGACATGTTGTCTCTCCTGACCGCTTAGCGACGCTGTTCCCGGCGGCGCCGGTCGTCTTTTTTCGACAGAATGGCCGAAGGCTCTTCTGTGTGCTCTTCAACGCGCACCGTCATGTGACGGATCGTGTCTTCCGACAGGCGCTGGAGGCGGTCGAGTTCAGCCATGGTGTCGTTACCGGCATCGATATCCAGCAGGCCATAATGACCCTTGCGGTTTTTTGCGATGCGATAGGCGAGATTGCGCAGACCCCAATATTCGGTCTT
>CAXBKM010000306.1:0-2892 GCA_963976265.1 uncultured Maricaulaceae bacterium | reverse complement strand
CATCCCACACCAGGCGGCCCGAGCCCTGGATTTGCAGGAAAAACACATCGATGGACCGGCCCCAGGCGAGCGGTTCGCCGACATCACCCGATTCGATCTCGCCGCGTTCCCGATACGGAATGAATTGTCGGCCCTCGGCACGCCCCACGAGGCGCTGGCCAGTGAGGCTTGTGTCGAACGCGCCCAGATCAGCGGTCAGCAGATCGTCCGGGCGAGCGCGAAGCGGCTGGGAAAATTCAGATGTTCGCGTGCGCCTTACCTCGACCTCTGGCTCGTAATAGCCGGTCAGCATGCCGGTTTCAGCATCCGGCGCGACAATGGTGACGGGCGCAAAAGCGGTTTCAAACGCCGTCCGTGCGGCTGCTGCATCGCGCGCGCCCAGCGCAGACAGGGCACATGCGCGCCGCCAGTCTCCGGCGCGGCCAGCATAATCATTGCGCGGACTTAACGGTGTTGTGTCGGGCAGGGATGCCAGTCGGGCGCAGCTGCGCCGCAAGGCTTCCAAGGCGGGTCTCGGGTCATGCGTTGACCAACCCGCCAGATCCGACCAATGGCTGGCGGTAAACAGGAGGGGCGCGTCCTGGATAATTTCCGGAACGGGCGCATCGATAACGGGTTCGGGCGGTGGCGCGTCTTGCGTACACGCCGCCAGAAACAAAACCGGCAGGCAATATCTAAACTGCTTTGACACCGGCCAGCCGCCAATTGGGGTCCGACGCGTCCAATGCGCGTTCAAAGGTCCAGACCTCCTCGACCTCGGTCACGCGGGTCATGTCACCGGAGATCCGTTCATCGTCCCTGGATCGGGTTTCGGTCGCAATGTCGGCTTTGAATTGCACCTTGAATATGGCCGTGTCGTCTGACTGGCCCGTTTCGGTAACAATGGCCGAGCGAATGCGGTCAATTTCGGTTGTCGTTGTTTCGCCGCGTCCGGCGCGATCATCAATCGCCTTGGCATAACGCGCATAAACCTTGGGGGTCAGCAAGGCTTCGAGCGCGGCTTTGTCGCCGTTGGCAAATCCATCGACAATCAAATGATAGGCCTTGCGCGCGCCCTCAACAAACTGGTCCGCTTCAATCGGCTCGGCGACCGCAGCATCCGACATTGCGCTCGCAGCCATGCTCGGCGCTGCGCCCGGTTTTCTGTCGGGCTTGGCTGTGGGCCGCGCATCTTCGGTATGGCCGGTCTTGCGACCCAGCACCTGATAGAGCCGGATGGCAAAAAATATGGCAGCTGCAGCCGAAATGAGGAGGGTGATAACGTCCATGGACCTGTCATGCCTGATTTGCGCAGAATAATATATAGGGCGCATATGCGCGCGCGTCAGCCTGTCATATCAGCCGATCTTGCCCTGACCGCTACGCCATGTTACCGCCCCCTCCTTGTTTTTCAGGCGTTGGCAGATTTCCACCCGGCAATCGCAAAGCGCCGCATAGAAGATTTAAAAGGACTTCCCCCCAATGGCTGACACCCCTGTTGATGCTGGCGCCACCAATACCGCAACGCCTCCACAAATGCGCATCCTGACCCAGTATGTGAAGGATTTGTCGTTCGAAAACCCCGGCGCACCTGATTCCCTGCGCGGTGGTGATGCGCCGCAAATTGATCTGAGCATTGATGTGGCGGGTCGTTCGGCCGGTGAAGACACGTATGAAGTGCTGATCAAGATCAATGCGCGCGCCAATCGCGGCGAGACACCCATGTTCGTCGTCGAACTGGAATATGCCGGTCTGTTCGAATTGAAGAATTTTGACGACCGCGCCCGCGAGCCCATGCTGCTGATCGAATGCCCGCGCCTGATCTTCCCGTTCGCCCAGCGCGTTCTGGCCGATGCAACACGTGATGGCGGCTTCATGCCGCTGATGCTGCAACCGGTCGATTTCGCCGGTCTGTATCGCCAACAGGTTGAAAAGCGGGCCGCCGCCCAGACACCGGACGCTTCAGGCCAGCCCAATTAAGGCTTATTGACCGCCTGTCCGTTTCCAGACCGTGTCGCCCCCGCCCAGACTTGCAATAAAGTCGGCGTGGGCGGCGCGCTCTTCCATTGAAGACCGCAATTCCAGCGGTGACGGCCGGGTTCTTTGCGGCGGAAAGACAATGCCCGCCCCGGCACTGGCCGCATCGCCGGCCAGGTCCAGCGCGCGTTCGCGTCCACCGTTGAGTTCCAGATAGACATCCGCCAGCAGGACCGCATCGGTGAGCGCACCGTGCTTGTCGCGCGAATCGAGCGAAATATTGAAGCGTTTGCACAAGGCATCGAGCGAGGCCGGCGAGCCTGGAAATTTCTTGCGCGCAATCGCCACCGTGTCACGAAAACGGTCATCAGCAATGATGGGCTGCTTGAGACGCTCCAGCTCCATATTGATGAAGCCGCGATCGAAGGACGCATTGTGCGCAACCAGTCCGGCATCGCCGACAAAGGCGAGAAATTTTTCCGCGATCTCGGAGAAGAGCGGCTTGTCAGCCAAGAATTCCGCCGTCAGCCCGGTGATCTCGGTGACAATGTCGGGAACATCGCGCTGCGGATTGACATAGGTGTGATAGGTGCGCCCGGTCGGGATGTAATCGACCACTTCAACACAGCCGATTTCGGTCACGCGGTCGCCGCGCGCCGGATCCAGCCCGGTGGTTTCCGTATCAAAGACAATCTCACGCATCGGGAGACTGTCTGGTCTGCTTTGCCTGCGCTTTCAATATCTCGATGACGCCAAGGGCCTGTTTTCGGGCCGGTTCCAGTCCGTGCGACGTATCGATGATGAAATTTGCGCGGTCGCGTTTTTCAGCGTCCGGCATCTGCCGCGCCAATATGGACTGGAATTTTTCCGGCGTCATGCCAGGGCGCGCCAGAACGCGCTGAGCCTGAATCTCCGGATCGGCAGTCACCACCAGAA
>CAXBKM010000305.1:0-2896 GCA_963976265.1 uncultured Maricaulaceae bacterium | reverse complement strand
CGACAAAGCGTCCGCCATAGGCCCCGAACAGGCCCTTTTCGTCGGGCCAGCTGGAAAAGGTGTTGGGCTTGGTCACGCGCGGCACTCCGACAGAAACGCTTCAATCAACCCCTTATCCTTCACGCCCGGCGCGCTTTCTACACCGGAAGACACATCCACCGCTGCTGCGTTCGAGTCTGCGATGGCGTTTCGTACATTCACCGGTGTCAAACCGCCCGACAGGATCCACGGCGTTGTGATTTTCAGGCCTTTCAGCAAGGCATAATCATAGCCTTCGCCCCAGCCGCCTGGACGTGTTGCGCCTTTGGGCGGCTTGGCATCAAACAGGATCATGTCGGCCACGCCATCATAGGCGTTTGCGGCCGCCAAATCGCCCTGTTCAGCCACAGGAAGCGCCTTGATCACGCCGCGCCTCGCATAGGTCTTTGCAGCCGCAACGCATTCGGGGCTTTCCGAACCGTGCAGCTGAATCCAGTCAGGACGCAAATGGCGTTGAATATCTGCGAGCAGGGCGTCGTCGGCATCCACGGTTACGGCCACAATAGACGCCCGGCCAGAGGCCTGCGCCGCCAACTCACCGGCTTTAGGAGGATCGACATGACGCGGGCTAGGCGGAAAAATCACGAATCCGAGCCAGCGCGCGCCGCCGGCAATTGCAGCGTCAATCGACGCCGCATCGGTCAATCCGCAGACTTTTGCATGGGTCATTAATCGGCCTTCCAAACGCAAGCGAGGCACCGCAAGCGGCGCCTCGCTGTGACACTTGATGTAAGGCGTTCAGGCCTTTTTGGCGAGCAAATCCCGAATTTCCGTCAGCAGGACTTCTTCCTTGGATGGCGCAGGTGGAGCCGCAGGTGCCGCCTCTTCCTTTTCCTTCATCCGGTTCATGCCCTGGATCATGATGAAAAGCGCGAAGGCCACGATCACGAAGGCGATGACATTATTGATGAACAGGCCATAATTGATCGTCGCCGCACCCGCCTCCTGAGCGGCTTCGAGCGTGGCGAATTCGCCATCCCCCAGCGTGACAAACAGATTGGTAAAATCAACGCCGCCCAAAAGCAGGCCCAGCGGTGGCATCAAGATGTCGTCGACAAAGGATTTGACGATGGTTGAAAATGCGCCGCCCAGAATGAAGCCGACCGCGAGATCGACGACATTGCCACGCATGGCAAATTTCTTGAACTCATTGAACATGGATTATCCCTTCCCTGTGATTCCCATGGGAAAGGTTAGACGCGTTATTCGGTTATAGAAAGGCTTCGCCTATTTGCGTGAGGCATCCACGCGTTCGCGCAATTCCTTGCCGGTCTTGAAGAAGGGCACATGCTTGTCACGCACAGCAACGGCTTCGCCGGTGCGCGGATTGCGGCCATCGCGGGCGGGGCGGTGGCGCACTGAAAACGCACCAAAGCCGCGAAGCTCAACACGGTCTCCGCGTGAAAGCGCATCGCCGATCTCGTCAAACATGGCATTGACCACGCGCTCAATATCGCGCTGGAACAGATGCGGATTGGCCTCTGCCAATTGGGTAATCAGTTCAGATTTGATCATCGTCAATTTTCTCCCCGCGACCGGAGGCGGAGATTGCCCCACGGACCCAGCCCGCGTCAATGCGCGACCCTGAATTGTCTTGCAAAAAAAGGTCGGAAACGCAATGCGTTCCCGACCCTTCAGTCTTGATGCTGGTGCTTGGCGTTAGCCCTTGGCGCCCGCCTTAACGGCTTCGCGGACTTCCGCGACCTTGGCGCTTTTCACGATTTCGATATCATTGGCTTCGGCGTATTCCACCAGAGCCGCCTTGGTCATTTTATCGAAATCAACTGCGTCATCACCCGAATCGGCCTCTTTGGATTCGGCTTTTTTCGCAGCGGGTTTCTTGGCCGCAGGCTTTTTGGTGTCTGCTGGCGTGTCACCGCGTTCTTTCAGGGCCGCGCCCAGAATGTCACCGAGCGACGCTCCGGCATCCGAAGAACCGTATTGTTGGACGGCTTCTTTTTCTTCAGCGATTTCCAGCGCCTTGATCGACATCGACACGCGGCGGGCCGCCTTGTCGATATTGGTGATGCGGGCATCAACCTTGTCACCGACAGCAAAGCGCTCGGGGCGCTGATCGCCACGGTCGCGGGCCAGGTCGGACTTGCGGATGAAGGCTTTCATCTGCGCATCGCCTTCGCCGAAGCTGACTTCGATACCGCCGGTGGTGATTTCGGTCACAGTTGCCGTGACCGTTTCGCCGCGACGGGCACCCGAGGATTCCATCGGGTCGCCATCGAGCTGCTTCACACCGAGGGAGACGCGCTCCTTCTCGGCGTCAATGTCGAGCACCTTGGCTTCGATCACATCGCCCTTGTTGTAGTCCTTGACGGCTTCGTCGCCGGAGCGGTTCCAGTCCAGATCGGACAGGTGAACCATGCCGTCGATTTCGTCGTCGATACCCACGAACAAACCGAATTCGGTGATGTTTTTGACTTCGCCCTTGACGGTCGAACCCACCGGATAATTGTCGGAGAGCGTTTCCCAGGGATTGCCCTGCGTTTGCTTGATACCCAGAGAAATACGGCGCTTGTCCGGATCCACATCCAGAACCATCACATCAACTTCTTCAGAGGTTGATACGATTTTGCCCGGATGGACGTTTTTCTTGGTCCAGGACATTTCGGACACGTGGACGAGACCCTCGACGCCGGATTCCAGCTCCACGAATGCACCGTATTCGGCAATATTTGTGACGCGGCCCTTGAACTTGGCACCGACCGGGTATTTGGCGATGACGCCTTCCCATGGATCGGACATCAATTGTTTCATGCCAAGCGAGATGCGCTGGGTTTCCGGATTGATTTTGATGATCTGGACATTGAGCGTCTGGCCGACTTCAACGACTTCGCTCGGATGA
>CAXBKM010000304.1:0-2955 GCA_963976265.1 uncultured Maricaulaceae bacterium | reverse complement strand
TGAGGACGATGTCGACGAGGACGAAGATCTTGGCGGGCTTTACTGATCCGGTCGCTTGCCGCGCACTGACCTGACAGGTAATCCATCGTTACTCGGTACTCAGTGATTTTCGTTTTCTGGAGCCTTGAGCAATGCGTGCGGATATCCAGACCCTGTCTGATGAAATCCAGCAGTCCGTAGGACTGCTGAGGAGGCGTCTTTGACTGGCGCACGGCTGAAAAACGTCTCGACGAGCTAAACGCGCGTACAGAACACCCTGATTTCTGGAATGACTCGCAAAAGGCGCAGGCGCTGATGCGGGAACGCAATCGTCTGGAAGCTTCGATGACGGCCATTCGTGAGATTGAAAGCGAGCTTGGCGATACAATCGAATTGTCTGAGCTTGCCGAGATGGATGGAGATGAGGAGCTTTTTGACGAGGCGGTCAAAGTCCTCAAACGTCTCCATGCCCGCTCGTCGCGCGCAGAGCTGGAAGCATTGCTGTCTGGCGAGGCCGACAGCAATGATAGCTATGTCGAGATTCATCCAGGCGCCGGCGGTACCGAAGCGCAGGACTGGGCTGCCATGCTGACGCGCATGTATTCCAGGTGGGCCAATGATCATGGCTACAAGGTCGAGGTCATCGAAGAACAGGCGGGTGACGAGGCCGGGCTGAAATCAGCGACGCTGCTGGTTAAGGGTGAGAATGCGTATGGCTGGCTGAAAACTGAAGCCGGTGTGCACCGTCTGGTTCGCATTTCGCCCTATGATTCCAGCGCGCGCCGCCACACCAGTTTTGCCAGTGTCTGGGCTTATCCGCTCGTTGACGAGGCCATTGATGTGGATATCCCGGCGAATGAGGTTCGCACCGATACATATCGTGCGTCCGGGGCTGGTGGTCAGCACATCAACAAGACCGACAGCGCCATCCGGTTGACCTATACACCGCCAGGCGAAGACAAGCCCATTGTCGTGCAATGTCAGAATGACCGTTCACAGCACAAGAACCGGGCAACCGCCTGGAATATGCTGCGTGCTCGTGTCTATGAGCTGGAACTGCAAAAACGCGAAGAAGCCGCACAAGCTGAAGCCGATTCAAAAACCGAAATCGGTTGGGGGCGACAGATACGCTCATACGTGTTGCAACCCTATCAGATGGTCAAGGATCTGCGCACCAATGTGGAAACGTCCAACACGCAAGGCGTACTGGACGGTGATCTCGATGCCTTCATGGCTGCCGCTTTGGCAGCGCGCATCGACGACGAGAATGCTCCAGACGACTAGACGCGAATAAAAAACGCCGACGGCATAACCGTCGGCGTTTCGCATGTGTAGAAAGTCTGTTGCCGCTTAGCTGGAGCTTTTGCTCGGCATTTCCAATGAAGAGACATTGCCCGATGATGACGAGCCCGATGTGCTGCTGCCCGAGCTGCTCTTGGACGAAGAGGCAGATGCGCTTGGCGGTGTCGACGAGGATGAGGACGTCGATGAAGCGGATGATGATTTAGATTTGCTCGAGCCAGAGTCGGCGATCGGATCTGACGAATGGCGGCAATTGCCGTCAAAGAATGCGCCGCTTTCAACTGAGAGAGCTGAATGGACAATGTCGCCTTCAATACGGGCGGTTGACGCCAGTTGAACCTGGCGGGCGCGAATGCTGCCGGAGACGCGGCCTCGGACAACCACGGTTTCAGCGACGATTTCACCGTTCACCGAGGCTTCTTCGCCAATGGTTAGTGCGCCGGCGCGGACATCACCTTCGACGGAACCATCGAGCTGAACTTCGCCTTCGGACGAAATTGATCCGGTCATAACCAGATCACCACTGAGAATGGAGGGGGCTTTCGATTTCATATTGGACCTTTTGGGCGAAGCCGGATTGGCGGCGGTTTGTGCTTCGGATTGGGGGGTGTCTTTACCCTTGTTGAACATAGCGGCCTGCTCTCAAAAAACTTTCGGGATCATGTTGTTCACGGCGGAACATGATTTCGTAATGCAAGTGTGTGGCCGTACTGCGGCCAGTTGAGCCCATAGCGCCGATTTGTTGACCGACCTCTACAGTGTCGCCACGTCTGACTTCAATAGAGTTGAGGTGAGCGTAACGTGTCTTGAAGCCATAACCATGATCTATTTCGACCGTACGGCCATAGCCAGAACGCCAACCAGCATAAGTGACTACGCCCGGTCCAGTCGCCACAATCGGCGCGTTCCGGTAGGCTGCAAAATCCTTTCCGGAATGAAACGCAGAGCGGCCCAGGAAAGGATCAATCCGGAAACCAAAATTGCTGGTCTCGCGATAGGGGATCAGAAGAGGCTCGCCCAAAGGCAGTGACAGGGCTGCGAGTTCGACTTCCTGCGCTTCAATCATGCGCGATGCGATCCGCATGATCCGTGCAGAGAATGGATCTGCGGCATCAAAACCCTCACCAAAGGCACCGCCATTGGCAATATCGAGAAATGGGCCACCGGTTTCAGCCTCACGGCCTTCTTCGAGAACATCATCAAGTCGCAGACCTGTGAGCCGCAATACGGCACGCAGGTTTTCTAGCCGCGCTTCGGCAGCATTTTCGGCTTCAGTCAAAACGGCGTCTTGCTGGTCAACCAAAGCGCCGACCCGGCCTTCTGGTGAATCCAGATCATGAACGACCGGCTGGAAAAGATCGCGCGCATTGCGCGGCGTCGGGTCAGCGGGCACTGCGGCCATCAATATCCGACCATCATCCAGTGTCGGGGATTCCGTGAATTCTTCGCCGCCAATCTGTTCCGCAATGCTGATCAGGCGGCTGAGCGTATTATGGCGCATCTGAAATTCGTAGGCCGTGCGGTCAAACTCTTCGAGCCGGGATTCCAGAAACGCCGTTGCGGCTGCTTCGGCCGCGCGCGCCTCGGCGACCATCCGCCGGGCATCCTGGTTGACGCGGGTGACTTCGGCGGTGCGTTGCGCAATCTGCTGGCCATGGAACGCAACAGAGACCG
>CAXBKM010000303.1:0-2992 GCA_963976265.1 uncultured Maricaulaceae bacterium | reverse complement strand
ACGGCCCAAAGTGTTTCGGTCACGATAGGCGGAACCAGCTTCAACGACATATTGACCAGTTTGAACGATACGGTGAACGGGCTCGGGCGCTATGCGACCTTCTCGATGGATGCATCGGGACGCCTGGTCGAAACCCCTGCAGCGGGTTTTCAGAACTATGATGTCAGTCTAACCGGCGATGACACAGAGCGTGGCGCGACCGGCTTGGGTTTCTCCCAGATCTTTGGCGTGAGCCTGGCCGCCAGGGCCGGACGCTCGGACCGCATGGACGTCAGCAGCGATATTCAATCCAATTCAGCTCTGTTGTCGCTGGCAAAACTCGACATAACGAGTACCAGTGTGGCGGGTGATTTTGTGCTGGCAAATGGCGATGGCCGTGGCGGCGATGCGCTGCAAAGCACGCTCAATTCAATGCGCAACTTTTCGACGGCGGGCGGTCTGTCGGGTGGTCCATCGACCTTGCAGGATTTCGCCGCGCGTGTAGCCGGTGATATCGGGGCACGGTCATCACGGGCCGACCGAGCCATGCTTTCGGCTGAGTCCCTGAAAAGTGCGGCGGACCAGAAGCGCGCTGACGTTGAAGGTGTCAGCCTCGACGAAGAGCTCGCCAATATGACGCTCTACCAGCAATCCTATAATGCATCGGCGCGCCTGCTTCAGGCCGCCAAGGAACTGACCGATGTTCTGCTCTCCATTGTCTAGGGATAAGGCCCTGATGCCATGACACGTATTGCGACCAATGCTGCTTCCCAGGCCGCGCTGATGAATTTGATGCGTGCCCAACGCGACGTGTTTGACGCTCAACAGCAACTCTCCACCGGCAAATTGGCGCAGGATCTCAAGGGTATTGGCCATCGCGCCGAAACCCTGTCAGCTTCCCATGCAGCCAAAACCCGCGCCGCCGCCTTCGAAGAGGCTGCCAAGCGGACGATGACGAAGCTGGAAGTCACAGATCTTGCCATTGAGAAAATCGCCGATGCGACGACCGAGTTGCGCCTGGCACTGACCACGACAGATGGCACATTTGTGATGGATCAGGTGCAGGTCGCGTTTGAAAAAGTGCGCGACGCCATGGCGACACAATATGCCGGGGCCTATCTGTTCGGCGGGACGCGCGGCGATGTTCAACCCTTCACCGGTGAAACGCTCGATGATCTCGTTGCGGCTGCCAGTGTCGATGATCTCTTTGTCAATTCGGCGCGCAAGACGGCGGTCAAGCTCGATGACAATATCACCGTCGAAACCGGTTTCCTTGCCAATGAAATCGGAGCCGATGTGTTTGCATCCTTCAAGCGGATCGCCGAATTTGATGCGAGCGCCAATGGACCGTTTGACGGCCCGCTCGACAGTGCCCAGCAGGCTTTCGTCAAGGCAGAAATCGCCAATGTCCTGACGGCCTTCGACGGGATCAATGACCGCCTTGGCGAAAACGGGGCGAAACAGTCCCAGGTCGAAAGTCTCGCCCAGACCCAGAGCGACAAGGCTGATTATCTGACGCGACTGATCGGCGAGCTGGCAGATGCCGACATGGCCCAGACCGCGTCGCGCTTCCAACAGGCCCAGAATGCGGTCGAAGTGGCCGCTGCGACCTTCTCCAGCCTCAGCCAGGTTTCGCTGCTGCCATTCCTGCGGTAAGTTTGCGGCGTCATGGCTGACCCTGTCCTCGATAAATCGGATATCGAACGATTCCTATTTGATATCCCCGAAGAGTTTCGCGAACGTCCAGGCGATAGCGATCCTGACTTGCCAGCCGAAACCGGATTTAGCCTGTCAGAACGCCTGCAATGGGGTGTGCTGTTGGGTGGGGCGGCTTTCATCTTCACTTTGATCGTTGCACTGGCTGGCGGGATCCCGCTGCCAACCGCCCTGCTAGCCGCTGCTGTTTTTGGGATCGGTATCGGGCTGTTGCCAGTCGTCCCGGCAACTTTACTGGCGACCTATTTCGCCATTCTGGCATTGGTAGGTGGTCAAGAATTCTAACTGGCTTCCGTTTTAGGCACGATAGGACTATATACCGTCTGAACATAACGTTTGCTGCGGGCCTTGACCCCGCTGGAGATGAGACGATGACAATGCTTTCAGGCGATGCGGATACGCGCGCTGACGCCCTCCTTCATGAATTTGGCTTGACCGGAGACCCGTTGGGGCTTGGCGGCAATCCGTCCGACCACCGCGTTGTCGTGGCCATGTCGGGCGGGGTGGATTCCACTGTCACCGCGACCGTCTTGCACCGCGCCGGCTATGATGTGGTGGGCGTAACGCTCCAGCTTTATGATCATGGCGCGGCAATTGCCAAAAAGGGGGCGTGCTGCGCCGGGCAGGACATTCATGATGCGCGCCGTGCGGCCGAGGAAATGGGCTTTCCCCATTATGTGCTCGATTATGAATCGCGCTTTCGCGAATCCGTCATGGAAAACTTCGCCGATACCTATCTGGCAGGCTCGACACCGATCCCGTGCGTGCGCTGTAATCAGAGTGTGAAATTTGCTGACCTCCTCAAACAGGCCAAGCAATTGGGCGCGGCCTGTCTGGCGACCGGGCATTATATTCGCCGCGTTGACGGCCCGAACGGGTCAGAGCTTCGCCGCGCCGTCGATCCGGGCAAGGACCAGTCCTATTTCCTGTTCGCGACAACACGTGAGCAGCTCGACTATCTGCGCTTTCCGCTGGGTCATCTGACGAAGGACCAGACGCGGCAGCTGGCCGAAGCGTTTGGACTGGCGGTAGCCGACAAGCCGGACAGTCAGGACATCTGTTTTGTCCCGAACGCCAATTATGTCGACATTGTTGAAAAGCTGCGCCCCGGCGCCTCCGCACCCGGTGATATCGTCCATGTCGATGGCCGCGTTCTTGGCCAGCATGAGGGTGTGATCCGCTATACGGTCGGTCAACGCCGCGGGCTGAAGATCGCCACCGGTGACCCGCTTTATGTCGTGCGCCTGGATGCGCCCAAACGCCGGGTCATTGTCGGTCCGCGCGAAGCCTTGGGGGT
>CAXBKM010000302.1:0-3012 GCA_963976265.1 uncultured Maricaulaceae bacterium | reverse complement strand
GACCCATCGCGACGAAGGCGGCCTGATTGCGGTCTGGATCAAGCTCGCGCGCCAGCGCCCAGGTCAGGAATGCTGCGAGCATGGCGGATACGCCGCTGAGCGCGGCCTCACCAAGTGCATAATCACGGCCCAGTACCAGCCAAGTGGCCATACCGATACCGATCAAGGGCAGGAGAATCAGAACAGCCAAATTCGTCGGATATCTGGGTTCCAGAGGGCGGGCTATCGAAGACAGGCGGTAGATCGGGTGCGACATGGGCGCCTCAACTTGGTTCTGCTGACAGGCCATATAACTAGCCCGGTTCGATGTTGGCGCAACAGCCTGTATTCTGTGAGGCATGATTGAGTCGCAAAGCTATCCGATATTGGAGCCGCTTGCCGTTTCGGCGGCATTGGTGGTTGCAACGGTAACAATTCACATGATCGGCCTCGCGGTGTTAATGCGTTTCATGCAGGCGCGTTCTATCCGGTTGAGGCCGCACATCTCCGTGTTTCGTCAATCGCTCTTTATCATCATGATTGTTTTGGGCTTGGTGGCGATCCATGCCGTCGAAATATGGCTCTACACCGTTGTTTATATTGGTCTTGGAGAGTTCGTTTCGGTGGAAGAAACGCTGTATTTCTCGATCACGACATTTACGACTGTCGGATTTGGCGATGTGCTTCAGAGCGGACAGTGGCGATTGGTTGGTGCGGTCGAGAGCTTCAATGGTTTTTTGTTGATCGGTTGGTCTACCGCCTTCCTGGTATCGGTCATCAGCCGATTGCGATCCGTGGAGACGGATTGGCTCGACAGACTGCGCGATAAACATGATTGAGACGCGCGCTTGCAGAATGGCAATCGGGCGGGCTAAACCAATTGACCAAGTTTGGGGCACTTAAAGGGCTCGCATGTTCAATAAAATTCTGATTGCCAACCGCGGCGAGATTGCCGTGCGTGTCATCAAGACCTGCCAACGCCTCGGTATCGAGACCGTTGCGGTCTATTCCGAAGCTGACGCCGATTCCAAAGCGGTCGATATGGCCGACGAAGCGGTTTTCATTGGCGGTTCGCCGCCCGGCGAGAGCTATCTGGTGATGGACAAGATTATTGAGGCTGCCCTTAAGACCGGCGCCGAGGCGATCCATCCCGGTTTTGGCTTTCTCTCGGAAAATCCAAAATTTCCAAAAGCGCTTGAAGAGGCGGGACTCGCATGGATCGGCCCGAATATTCATGCGATCGAGGTGATGGGCGACAAGATCACGTCGAAGAAATTTGCCGTTGAAGCGGGTGTCAGCACAGTGCCCGGTCATATGGGATTGATTGAGGACGCCGAAGAGGCCGTCAAAATCGCCACCGAAATCGGCTTTCCGGTCATGATCAAGGCTTCAGCCGGCGGTGGTGGCAAGGGGATGCGGATTGCCTATTCGCCCACCGAAACGCGCGACGGGTTCAAGTCTGCGCGCGGCGAGGCGAAGACCAGTTTTGGCGATGAACGTATTTTCATCGAAAAATTTATCGAAAAACCGCGCCATATCGAAATCCAGGTGCTCGGCGACAAGCACGGCAATGTTATCTATCTGGGCGAACGCGAATGTTCGGTTCAGCGCCGCAACCAGAAAGTTCTGGAAGAAGCGCCATCGCCCTTTATCGACAAGGCCACGCGCGAAGCCATGGGCGCGCAGGCCGTCGCGCTTGCCAAAGCGGTGGATTATGACAGCGCCGGAACGGTCGAATTTATTGTCGACAAGGACCAGAATTTCTTCTTTCTGGAAATGAATACACGGCTGCAGGTCGAACACCCTGTGACCGAACTCATCACCGGGCTGGACCTGGTCGAGCAAATGATCCGCGTGGCCGCGGGCGAAGAGCTGCCGATCCGCCAGAAAGACGTGAAACTGAACGGCTGGGCTGTTGAAGCGCGCCTCTACGCAGAAGACCCGTATCGCGGCTTTCTGCCGTCCATTGGGCGGTTAAAGCGCTATTCCGAGCCGACAGAAGGGCCACTGGGCGAAGGCAGTCTGCGGATTGATTCCGGCGTGCGGGAAGGCGACGAAATATCCCTCTTTTATGATCCGATGATCGCCAAGGTTATTGGTTATGCCAAAACCCGTGAGGCCGCGATTGATACGCTGCTTGAAGGTCTGGATCGCTATCATGTGGAAGGCCTGCAATCGAATGCGCCCTTCCTGTCGGCCTGTCTGGATGATGCCGATTTCCGAAAGGGCGATATCCATACCGGCTTTATCGACGAACACTTTCCCGATGGCTTCCATGGAAGTGTGCCCACCGATCACCAATTGAAGATCATGACGGCGACGGCAGCCTATATTCATACCAAGATGGTCCGCCGCGCCCAGCGCACCAGTGGGCGCATGACGCCGCCGCCCGCACCGCATCCCGAAGAATGGGATGTGCGGATCGACGGCCGCTGGTTCCCGGTTGAGATTTCATTGCCCGAGGTCGCATCCGGCGGCGAAGGTGTTGCGACGATCTGGATGCCGGATCTGGACGGTGACCCTCTGGAATTACACAGCGCATGGGTGCCCGGCACCAATTTGTTCGAAGGACGTTTGGGCGAAGAAAGCTTTGCCATTCAATTTGCTGACAGTACCGAAGGGTATTGGCTTCGCCATCGTGGTTTCGCCATGACGGCTATAGTCTGCACGCATCGCTCGGCAGAAATGCACCAACGCCTGCCAGAAAAAGAGCTGGGCGCATCGGCCAAGATTGTCGGCAGCCCGATGCCGGGCCTGGTCGTTTCGGTGGATGTTGCGCCGGGGCAGGAAGTCAAGGCCGGAGAGCCCTTGATGATGGTCGAGGCGATGAAGATGGAAAATGTAATCCGGGCAGAAATGGATGGCGTGATCAAGTCAGTTGCGGTCAAGCCGGGCCAATCTGTCGCCGCGGATGAAGATCTCGCCGAGTTCGAATAGCGGGACCAGGCCATGGGTTTTCCCCATAGCTTGGCAGACACAATGCGCTAATTAGCGTCACAGGATTATTTGATTGGGGACTACAACATGAATCTG
>CAXBKM010000301.1:0-3034 GCA_963976265.1 uncultured Maricaulaceae bacterium | reverse complement strand
CCTTTGGGCCACCTCTCCCATCAAGGGAGAGGAGAAGTGCAGTCTTCGACTCCGTCAGCACTCCGTTTACGTCCTCTGGTTAGCCTGCCTGCAGGTTTTACGGGGAGGGCGAGATGCGCCTTCGATATTTCATTATCGCTGTGCTAGGCGGATGGGTGTTCGCTTCGGCGAGCCAGGCCCAAACCATTGTCATCGATGCCGGACATGGCGGAGAGGATGACGGCTATTATTCCTGGACCGGACATCCCGAAGACGAGCTGGTCCTGCGCATCGCCACCTATCTCGAAAGTCAGCTGTCCGATATTGCCGGTCTGGATGTGCAGATGACCCGATCGGGTGAGGGCGGGCCCAGCGATGAGACGCGGCTCGCCATTGCCAATGCCGCCGGGGCTGATCTGCTATTGTCGATCCACGCCGATGTTGCAACCGAGCGCGCGGCGGCGCGTGGATTGATCGTTTACACCGTGTCCGATCTGTCGCGTCGGCGCGTTCTGGCGCGAACGCAGGAACTCGGCTTTGCACCGGATGCAGCCACCGCCAGTCGTGCGCTGGATGAACGCCTGGAGCGCGAGGCGATCTTCATCGATGTGCTGCAGGTCCAAATGCCCGGCAATGTGCCGCTTGTGGTCGATAATGGTCGCGGGGGCCTGTTCGACATTCTGATGGACGCGAACACGCCGTCCTTCTTCCTGGAATTTCCCTATCTCAGCAATTCACCGGCCACCGTACCGCCTACGCTGACCGACGATCAGATCGCCGTCATAGACGCGGTCGCCGCAGCAATTCGGGCCCATTACTCGGCTGGTGGCATGGGAGGCGGGACCGGGAGTGGCTCAAACGGATTGTGATCGGCTTGCGTGAATTGCAAGTCCGCGACGACAACCCAGTCACCGTCTATGAGTTCCTCGGTCACGCTGTGATAGCCGTCGAATGAGATGTTGGAATAGCGTCCGCGGAAAATGCGCGTCTCGCCATCAGGACCGGTATAGGTCTCTTCGCCAAAGACGATGTCATCCTCGCCTAGCATGCCACTTCCATCAGACACACCGCCAATGGAATTAAAATAACGGAAGTGAAGATGGCCCTCTGGGTCGGAATGAAACAGGGTTTCACCGGTATAGTCCGGGTCGCCTGCCACGATGTGACGGTCGCGCACATGCACGCCAAAGAGCGAATTAAAGCAATGGATATCGACCTGGTCCGTGTCATCGAACGAAGCCCACCAGCAAGAATTTATAAGCGGCTCAAAAGCTTCCACAGTGCTGCCGCGCCAGTACCTGGAGCCCGGGCCGTCGTCAAAATCGGATGCCGGACCCATACGCGTGAATGTGCGGGGCTCCTCAGTGTTCCAGCCGCCATAATCCTCGCCGAGATATTGCTCTCGGACAAATGTGGCTTGATCGCCGGTGACCGCGCCCCAATGGACGCGCAGCTGCAATACGTCACCGCTGTCATTATAGGCAAACAGCACCGGTGCGCCGTCGACAATGGCCCCGTCACTATTCACCACGCCGCCCAGATTATTGTAATAACGCGTTACGATGCGATCGCTTTCGCTGTCCCAATGAAGGATCTCTTCGCCATAATGCATGCCATGGGGGCCCATAACGGAGTGAAGCCGCCGGACGGAATGGTTTTCCAGGCGTTCAAAGCACTGAATTTCGGCGACAGGCAGATCGTTGAGCGGGGATGACCAGCAATATCCCAGATAATCGGCAAATGCTTCGGTCAGCGGAGAATCCGCAAATGCGCCTGGCGCGGTCAGACCGGTGGCGAACAGGGCAGAGGCCAGCGTGTGTTTCAAAGTAATCATTCCTTGCCCTCCAGGGCTGACATCAGATGAGCAACCGCATCGTCCGGATCGGTATCGATCAGGATTTCGCCGGCAAAACCGGCTGGCGTAAAGCCCTCTTCCTCGGTTCGGTGTAGCAGGGTGAACATCGGGTCCCAAAAACCATCCACATTCAAGAAAGCGACCGGTTTTTGTTGCAGGCCGAGCCGGTTGCGTGACAGGACATCAAAAATTTCCTCAAGCGTGCCGACGCCGCCCGGCAGGATCAAAAAGGCGTCGGATTCATTGATCAGCATGTTTTTTCGAGTCGACATGGTTGTGACGATTCGTGTCTCGGCTTTCTCCAGAAGGCCTTCATGCTTGATGATGAATTCGGGAATGATTCCCAATACGGGACCATCTTCATCAAGTGCAGCCTGCGCGGCTGCGCCCATCAAGCCAACATCACCACCGCCATAGACAAGGCGTGCCCCGGCCTGTGCAACCGCGCGCCCTGCGGCTTTCGCGCCATCGACATAATCCGGTTTTGCACCTGCTGCTGAACCACAAAAGACGCCAATTGACCTCAGTTTCGCCATGTCCTGCCTGCCTTCTCGTATTGACGTAGACTCACATTATTGAGTGAATCGGTCGGGCGCGAGTTTTGCTAGTGTTTGACGCAGTGACCCGGAACTGGATTTGGAGGCGCACATGACCGCAATGCGGTCCCTGATCATCGCAGGTGTTTTGGCAGCGCTCGCTGTCGGCGCGGCGTTCTTTTACATCACCACGCGGCAGGATGTTGATCCCGTGGATGCCAGCGGTGTGCCCGCAAACTCGGCCCCGGCCCCCGGTCCTGTGTTCAGTGACAGTGCGGCGAGCATTGCCCCGCCCAGCTTTGATGTTGTTCGCGTCGATCCACGCGGCACTGCCGTTATCGCCGGTCGCGGCGTGCCAGGTGCAGTGGTAGTCGTGCAAGCCGATGGCGAGGAAATTGCGCGCGTCGATGTCGATGATCGCGGCGAATGGGTGATTGTCCTGGTCGATGCACTGCCAACGGGCTCGCTGGAGCTTGGCTTGATGATGATCACCGAGGCGGGTCAGGAATTACGCTCCGAACAGGTTGTTGTGGTCTCCATTCCTGAAGGGCGCGGCGAGACACCACTCGTGGTTCTGGGGCGTCCCGGTGAGGCGACACGCGTTCTGCAAAGCCCGTTCGAAGGTATCGAAATGGGGCCTCTGGCTCTTGAGACGGTCGATTAT
>CAXBKM010000300.1:0-3035 GCA_963976265.1 uncultured Maricaulaceae bacterium | reverse complement strand
CGCCATAGCGCCGACGCATCACGCGGTCTGCTGTCGTCCGCGACCGATCCAGAAATCGCGATTCCGAAAGAATCAGCGTGATCTGTGTGGCTTCGTCGGGTGCCAGAAATGTCTCGTCGGAAAAATACCGGGCTGCCGTCGCAAAGGGCGTTATCACGGCGTTGGAAAAACGTTCGGCAACGCGGTTCTCCGGAGCGCCAAATACGCCAATGACGCGGCATGAAATACCATTGATGCGGATGTTTTCATGCAAGGCACCGCCCTCGGGGAAGAGGCGCGTTGCGGTATTGTCGCCGATCAGACAGATGCGATTGGCGCTTTCGGTTTCCGCCAAAGTCATGCCGCGCCCGGCCGCAATCGATGCGCTGGCCTCGCGGCTGTAATCACCCTGGACGCCATAGATTTCCAGCTGTTGGCGTTCGCGCCCAGCCACGACTTCAGCGCCGAATACGACGCGCCATGCGGCTACGGTTTCCACGCGAGGCAGTGCATCGCGCAGGCGATCAATATCGGACAGGCGCGGCGGGCCATGTCGATCCTGGACAAAGTAATTCTCGCGGATCACAAGCGCGCGACCGTAAGCACCAAAGGATAATTGCTCGATCTGGCGTTCAAACCCGGCAAGCACGCCGACGACAAGCGCCACGGTTGCTACTGCAATCGCCAGCGAAACAATCGTCGCAATCGTTCGCCCCGGACGACTGGCCAATCCCCAGATCGCTTCCAGAAAAATGTCGAGAGGCTTCATGGTGCGGCCTCCTTAACATCAACGATTCTGCCCTTCTCAAGCGAGTAAATCCGGTCGGCCAGCGCATGCAGATCGCGATCATGGGTCGCCAGCACGACCGCTGCGCCGCGTTCGCGCGCCGCGACGATACGCCGGGCAATGTCTGCCGCAGTTTCGGCATCGAGGGCCGCCGTGGGTTCGTCGCAGATCAACAAATCAGGCTCAGCCACCAGGGCGCGCGCCAGCCCGGCGCGTTGACGTTCACCGCCGGAAAGCTGACCGGGCGTGTGATGGATGCGATCGCCCAGCCCGACACTCTCAAGCGCTGCTGTGGCCCGGTCGAGGCGTTCTTTGCGCCCGACGCCGCGATAGGCGAGCGGCAGCGCGGTATTGTCAAGAATGGGTTTGCGATCAATCAGGCCGGCATCCTGAAACAGATAGCCGATCCGGCCCCGGCGGAGCTTGGCGCGGGTCACTTCGCTGGCGGAAGTTACGCTGTCTCCGCCGAAGCTCAGCTCACCGGAATCAAACGGTTCCAGCAGGCCGATGATCGATAGAAGTGTAGATTTTCCAGACCCCGATGGTCCGGTGACCAGGACGAGCTCGCCTGATTTTGCATCAAAATCAGCGCGATCGAGTGCCGTGATGGCATCGTTGCTGCGAGAGTAGGACCGGGTCAGGCCGCGCGCGCAAATCATGCTGGCCCTTTCCGCTTATGGTCCAAGACCGTCATCGAAGCCCAGCAGGATGATTTCGCCTTCTTCGATGTCACCTTCGGCAATTTCAAAAAAATCAGCGTCTTCAATCCCGACAGCAATCTCGCGTCGCTCTGGCCTGCCATTATCGCCCAGCACAAAGACGCGCGAACGGTCGCGCGCGAACATCATGCCAATCTCGATGCTCGCAAGTGTGTTGCGACGGCCCTGCGGCGTATCAAACCGCGAGAGAACGCCGCGCGCTTCGGCCTCGGCAATGACATCGTCCGGCAATTCGGCCTCATAGTCGGGTGGTGTGAAATACAGGCTTTCAACAGGCGCTCGCAGAACGTCACGCGCATCATTGTGGACGAATTCAACAGAGGCGGTCATGCC
Source organism: uncultured Maricaulaceae bacterium (assembly GCA_963976265.1). Classification (GTDB taxonomy): domain Bacteria; phylum Pseudomonadota; class Alphaproteobacteria; order Caulobacterales; family Maricaulaceae; genus Hyphobacterium. Next base: position 1,217 of record CAXBKM010000300.1, on the reverse strand, counting down.
GGGCAAGAGGCGCTCCATCGGATCGCTGGCTTCGATCATCACCGGATAGCTGACAAACCGCCCCGTGCGCTGTGGCGCGCGGCGTACCGGACCACTATTGCCGGAGAATGTTTCATTGGGGTAGGCGTCCACCGTAAAACGCACAGTCATGCCTTCGCTGACGCGCCCGACATCGTTTTCAGCGACCCGGGCCTCGATCACCACCTCATTGAGATTGGCGGCGATGACAAAGAGTATGGGGGCAGATTGTGCCGCATTGATGACCTGTCCGGCCTCGACACGGCGTTCCAGCACAAAGCCGCTGATCGGCGCCAGTATTTCGGTGCGTGACAGGGCGAATTCGGCGTCCGCAACCCGCGCCTGTGCCAGGGTCACGCCCGCCTGCGCACGCGCCAGAGCGGCTTCGGCCGATTGGACCTCAAAGCCCAGATCAATGCGGGTCGATGCCGCGCCAGCGCCGCGCCCGGCAAGATTTTCAGCGCGTTCCAATTGCGCCCGTAAAGACGCCAGACTGGCGCGCGCCGAATCCCGATCAGCTTGCGCGATCACGAATTGCGCGCGGGTCTGGTTGAGCAGGGCTTCGAAAGGTGCCGGGTCTATGAGGGCGAGGCGCTGCCCGGCTTCAACCGGATCATCAAAGTCCACATCGACGGCAGCGATGGACCCACTGATCTCTGCGCCAACCTCGACGGCTGCTGCTGCCTGAATTTCCCCAACCGCCGGGACGATATCAACAATGTCGCCGCGTGTGATCGTCATGACGCGCATGCCATCGCGTACCATTACGACACCGTCCTGTTCGGGACGGGCCTGGTCGGCGGTGTCGCAGGCACTGATCAGGGTGAGCGCCATGAAAAGAGGCAGAAAACGAGTCATCAAATAGAAGCTGCCCCGTCAGACAGGCAAAAGTCCAGCGCCCAGGCGTGAATGCGCCTAATCGCCACCTGTGCCGGGCGTGTCGGATCCGGGCTCAGGCATATCAATGGAAATGGCCTGAATATGGCCTGTTGCCGAGTCGATCCGTAACGGCCAGCCATATCGTTCTGACAGGTAAAAGACATTCCCCTTTTCGGCCGCCATGTCGGCTTGTGGCCGCCGCCCTGGAACATAGGTTCGCGCCGTATAAGTAACTGAATACACGCGAACCGCTTCGTCCTGCCCGGCAATATCGAGGGTTTCACAGCCATCAAACGTCACCTGAAAGGGTGCGGTAATCG
>CAXBKM010000299.1:0-3066 GCA_963976265.1 uncultured Maricaulaceae bacterium | reverse complement strand
AAAGCCCATCTGGACGGCCTGCATGTTCAGCGTGACAAGTTTGGGCTTGGTGCCAAAGCTCTCCTCAACGAGGGATTTGATGACATCCAGGCTAATGTCGGTGAGCGCTGCGACGGCGCCGACATAAGCCATATTCTTCATCAGGACGCGGGTGCGCGCATTGTCGAATTCGTCATTACACATGCGCGCCAGCGGAACACCGATAACGGTCACATCGTCGCGCGCAGACATGGCCGGGCGTGGCCAGGTTGAATCATAAAGCAGGCAACCGCCGGGCGAGATCGCGGCGAGGTCCTGCGCATAGCTTTCCGCATTCATCGCCACCATCAGGTCGAGCGTGCCGGAACGGGCCGTCCAGCCATCACCGGTGACCCGTATTTCATACCAGGTCGGCAAGCCCTGAATGTTCGACGGGAAGAGGTTTTTTCCGACAACCGGTACGCCCATCCGGAAGACAGCCTTCATAAGCAGACCATTGGCGCTGGCCGAGCCGGTGCCGTTCACATTGCCAATCTTGATGACGAAATCATTGACCCGGGCCTGTGCGCGGGTTTCGGTCACGGCGTTCATTCGGCAGCCCTCGGTGTCGCGCGGCTGGCATGCACATCGTCCGCATGCGGCAGGTGAAAATCTGATTGAGCCATGTCCCAGGCCGCGGTTGGGCAGCGCTCGGCACACAGGCCGCAATGCAGGCATAAATCCTCATCCTTGACCATGACCCGATCGGTCAGGGGCAAGTCCTCCGAAATATAGAGGTCCTGATCGAGATTGAGCGAAGGCGCAGCGAGGCGTTCGCGCAGATCGGCTTCATCGCCATTTTCGGTAATCGTCAGGCAATTGACCGGACAAATATCGATACACGCATCGCATTCGGTACAGAGAGGCGCGGCAAACACGGTCTGGATATCACAATTGAGGCAACGCTCGACCTCGGTGACGATCTGGTCCGGCGTAAAGCCCAATTCGACCTCGGTATCGAGATCCTTGAAGCGTTCACGCAAATCGACATGGGTCATCTTGCGGCGGTCGGACGGATCGTAATCGTTTGAATAGCGCCATTCATTATGGCCCATCTTGGTCGTCGACAGGGTCACGCCGCGCGCCGGGCGCTCGGCGATGTCCTCGCCCTGACAATACTTGTCGATGGAGATGGCCGCCTGATGGCCGTGCTCAACTGCCCAGATAATATTCTTTGGACCAAAGGCGCTGTCGCCGCCAAAGAAAAGGCCGTCGCGCGTTGACTGGAAGGTCGCTTCGTCGACCACCGGAACATCCCATTTGTCGAATTCGATACCCAGATCACGTTCGATCCAGGGGAAGGCGTTTTCCTGACCAATCGCAAGGATCACATCATCGCAGGGAATTGTGGTTTCACCGGTCACGCGGGTCTCGATGATCCGGCCGCGTTCGTCGGTATCGTATTCCATCAGTTCAAACGTCATGCCGGTCAGCTTGCCATTCTCGACGACAAAGGCTTTGGGCGAATGGTTGACGATAATCTCGACATTTTCTTCTTCGGCATCTTCCAGCTCCCAAGGGGAGGCCTTGAAGAAATCACGCGGCTTGCGCGCCATGACTTTCACACTATCCGCGCCGAGGCGCAGTGAAGACCGGCAGCAATCCATCGCGGTATTGCCAACGCCGATAATCAGAACCTGTTTGCCAATGGAATCGATGTGATCAAAAGCCACCGATTCCAGCCATTCGATACCGATATGGATATTCGTGTCGGCCTCCTGGCGACCGGGCAAATTGAGTTCCTTGCCCTTGGGTGCGCCTGAACCCACAAAGACCGCGTCATAACCTTCATCCAGTAAAGCCGTCATGGAGTCGATACGGTGACCGGTTTTCAGGGTCACACCCATATCGAGGATGTAGCCGATTTCGTCGTCGAGCACCTGTTCAGGCAGACGAAATGACGGAATGTTGGAAATCATCAAACCGCCGGGTTTTTCCAGTGCTTCGAATATCGTGCACTCATAGCCCAGTGGTGCCAGATCATTGGCCACCGTCAGCGACGCGGGGCCAGCTCCGATCAGGGCGATCTTCTTGCCATTGGTTTGCGGCGGTTTCTTTGGCAGGCGATCCGTGATGTCGTCGCGGTGGTCGGCGGCGACCCGTTTTAGCCGACAGATCGCAACCGGCTCGTCTTCAACGCGGGTGCGACGGCAGGCGGGTTCACATGGACGGTCACAGACGCGGCCCAGAATGCCCGGAAAGACATTGGAGTCCCGATTGACCATATAGGCGTCGGAATAGCGCCCCTGCGCAATCAGGCGGATATATTCCGGCACCGGCGTATGCGCCGGACAGGCCCACTGGCAATCGACAACTTTATGGAAATAGTCGGGATTGCTGACATCGGTCGGCTTCATCAAAACTGTCCTGACAGCGGAAACGAGCCCGTATCCGCCTACTGCCCCAAACTTGTTCGTGCAGGTCTAGTTGCACAAAGCGGAAGTCTAAGACGGGATTGGGTCAAAGTGCCAAGACTTTTGACCGCAAAACGCCAATTATTTTGCCGGGAATATCCCGAAAAAATCTGGGGTTAAGTACTCTCCATTGCGGACCGGGCGTCGCTCGGTTATCCCGTTTGTCAACCAAGACCGGTTCCAGAACGAGGCCTAACTTCATGTCCGATGCATTCTACGCCCATCTGCGCAATACACTCACCGAGATTGAGGCCGACGGCCTCTATAAGCGTGAGCGGGTCATTGCCTCGCAGCAATTTTCCGAGATTGATGTGCTGCGCGAGGGCGGTGAAGATCATGTCATCAACTTTTGCGCCAACAATTATCTTGGACTAGCCAATCGCCCGGAACTGATCCGCGCAGCCAAGGATGCGCTTGACGAATTTGGCTATGGCGTTGCCTCGGTGCGCTTTATTTGCGGGACGCAGACCGTGCACCGCGAGCTGGAGCAGGCGATTGCCGACTTTACCGGCCAGGAAGACGCCATCCTCTATGCCGCGGCCTTCGACGCCAATGGCGGGGTGTTCGAGCCATTGCTGGAGGCCGAGGACGCAATTATTTCAGACGCGTTGAACCATGCCTCGATCATTGACGG
>CAXBKM010000298.1:0-3067 GCA_963976265.1 uncultured Maricaulaceae bacterium | reverse complement strand
GCCTATGTGCGCTGGTATGGCGGCCGCGATGACGATATTGACGACGCAATTGTTCGCCTTCTGCCCGAACAGGATGGCGCTCCGGTCATCGGTGGCTTCATGCGCGTTCAGCTCGCCCAAGGCGTCTTGAATGAATATGACCGCATCTATGTCAGCGGCCGCGCGGGCGCGGACATCAGCGGCGAATATGGCGATGTCTTCTGGTCCGGCTCCCTGGCCTACGCAACGCCGCTGTCACGGACCACATTATTCATTGCCAATGTTTCCGTATCAGGTTCCGGCGATGATTATGCCAGTGCCATGTTCTCAATTGATGCCGCCGGTGCCGCCGCCAGCGGCCTTGCACCCTATACCGCCGAAGGCGGCATTCAGGATGTCGGCGTGACGCTTTTCCTCGACCAGCAGGTTTCGGATAACTGGTCGGTGACGGGCGTGTTTGGCGCGTCCAAGCTGCAAAGCGATTATGCCGATAGTCCGATTGTCACCGTACGTGGTGACGATTCGGCGTATTTCGCTGGACTCGCCATCGGGCGCCGCTTTTAGGCAATCTGGAGAATGGTGGGCGGTGAGGGGCTCGAACCCCCGACCCTCTCGGTGTAAACGAGATGCTCTCCCAGCTGAGCTAACCGCCCTTCCAAAGTCCTTTTAGACTCGCTTTTCGTCAGATGCCAGCACTGATACAGGTGCCAGCCGATCAGCGCCATAACAGCCCAGTATTCGCACCCGGCGCGCGCCCTCATTTAAGGCCTTCAGGGCTTTCTGGCAGGCCGTGTCATCCTGATGGCGCTCAATATCAAGGAAGAACATTTCTTCCCAGGGCGCCCCGGGAACGGGGCGTGATTGCAGCTTGGCCAGATTAATGCCCTCATTGCGAAATGCCGTCAGCACATCGACCAGAGATCCCGGCTCATGAGCGGTCGCGAATACGAGTGATGTTTTGCACGGCAGATTGAGACTGGGCGGAACGGCCTTGGCGGCAAGCGCAATAAAGCGGGTGTAGTTTTCCTCGGTATCGCCAATCTCTGACGCAACGATATTCAAACCAAAGAGACGCGCGGCGTCAGCCCCCGCAATCGCGGCAGCCCCTGGCCCGTCTTCCAGTGCGTGTTCGAGCGCACGCGTCGAACTGGAAACAAAATGCTGGGTTATATCGGGTAGTTTCGACAGATAGCGGCGGCACTGCGCCAAGGCCTGGGGATGGCCGTAGATTTTACGGACCGCTCCAACGGAGCCAGCACGACCGACGAGGCAATGCCGGACACGATAATGGTATTCACCAACAATGGTCAGTTCACTGTCGAGCAAGAGGTCATAGACCTCATTGATCCCGCCTGTCGTGGTGTTCTCAATCGGCAGGAACGCATAATCGGCTTCGCCATCCTGCGCCGCCTTGATGATCGATGAAAAATCGCGACGCACGACGGGCGCGACGGCACCATGGCGCGGACCAAAATGGGCTTGCGCGGCGAAATGCGAATACGTCCCCGGCCCGCCCAGATACGCAACAGTTGCCTCATTGATTTCGCTGTCAGCACGCGCATCGAGCTGGGCCCGTTGCCCGCGAAGCGATACATCGATGAGCGTCTGAAACAGGCGCTCAACACCATTGGCCTCGAGCCCCAAGCCCTCGCCCAACTTGATCGCCCTGTACATGACATCGCGCTCGCGTTGACTATCGCGAACGCCGAGCCCGGAATCGGTTTTCGACTTGGCAATCTGGGTGCTCAGCGAGGCACGCCGGGCGCTTAAATGCAGAATGTCCCGGTCAACGGAATCAATCTGTGCTCTCAACTCTTCCAGGTTTTTCGTGTCCGGCATCTTTCAGCTTTCCTGATATGACCAACAACAAAAAAACCTCCCGCTTAGGGGAGGCTTTTGCAGTCGCGTCACTTGTTCAAATTCAACGCATCAGCTTTGGGCCACCCCGGGATGGGAGGTGATAAAATAGCCTGCAAAGTAGATCGCATTGGTCATGGGCAAAGCCTGATGCCCGGTCAAAGACGGGTCAATCGTTTTTTGCCGACAAGGCTGCCATTCCCTGCCCCATGTAAAACGCCGCCCACAGGCGTGAGCGGCGCTTTCAATAAAATCTCAAACAAACAGATCAGGTTTGATCATCGGTTTTGGCACCATCCGCAGCACGACCAATCGCCTTGGCGCCTTCCTTGGCACCATCTTCGGAGGCATAGCCCTGACCAGACAGGATGATCTCACCATTGCCGGCTTTCAGAGAGACATAGGTTTTGCCGTTTGCGCCTGCCTTAAAGACATAGCGTTTTGGATCACCGGCATTTTTCTTGACCGATTCAATGCCGTTGAGCGCGCTGGCCTTGGCTTTGTAGGTTTCTGACTTGCCGACATTTTCGTGATTTCCAGCAATGAGCGAAAAGAAAAACTCGCCATTCTTGGCTTTTTTCAGTTCAAATTTTCCAGCCATACTCAGTGTTTCCCTGTTTTATGTCCGTATCAATCACGGAGCCCGTCCCTGCACTTGACCACCCACCAATGTGTCAGATGACCACTTGTGGCTATAGTCGCGCGACGACATCTGATAGGTCAATAGCAGGCCGGGGCAGACCGGCGTCAAAATCGAAGTAATTGCACTATCCTGCAATGGATTAGGGAGACTACGTTGGACAGTATCTTTATTGGCGGAGCCGATGGCGTCGCCCAATCCCTGCTCCTCAAGCGTGCGAATCGCCACGGGCTGATCGCCGGGGCAACCGGAACAGGCAAAACCGTCACCTTGCAAATCCTCGCGGAGGGATTTTCCAATGCGGGCGTTCCGGTTTTCGCAGCCGACGTGAAAGGCGATCTATCCGGAATTTCTGTTGCAGGCAGTGAAGACGCCAAACTGCATCCCAAACTCGTCTCCCGCGCAGAAAAGATTGGGCTGGAAGACTACAGCTACGCATCATCTCCATCGGTTTTCTGGGATGTGTTTGGTGAACTGGGTCATCCCATGCGTACCACAATCACCGAGATGGGCCCTCTCCTGTTATCGCGACTTTTGGACCTCAATGACACGCAGGAAGGCGTGCTCAACATCGCTTTCCGTGTCGCCGAC
>CAXBKM010000297.1:0-3078 GCA_963976265.1 uncultured Maricaulaceae bacterium | reverse complement strand
CCATATGACGGCGATCCAGACCGCGTCCGAAGATCTCGCCAAACTGGTCGATGACATTCTTGATGTCGCGGCGATTGATGCGGGCCAGCTTGAGCTGGAACTCGGCGATGTTGAACTGAAGGAACTTGGCGAAGACTCTGTCGCGCTGCTGGCCCACAAAGCCCAACATGCAGGGGTCAAGCTGGAATTGGTGGAGGGCGAGGTCGGAGATCCCCTGCGCGCGGATGCCAAACGCCTCAAACAGGTTGTGGTCAATCTATTGTCCAATGCCCTGCGCCATACCGAAAAGGGCGGCAAGGTCACCCTGTCGCTGACGCGCTCGGAAGGCGGCGGCGCGACGATTGCTGTGACCGATGATGGCGAGGGTATATCGCCCGAACGTCAGGCGGTCGTATTTGAACGCTTTGAGCGCGGCGTACGCGGCGGCGCAGGATTGGGACTCGCTCTGGTCAAGGAAATCATCGAGCTGCATGGCGGCTGGGTTGATCTGGCCTCCGAGCCCGGTGAAGGTACCAAGGTTGTGTGTCATCTACCCGAAGAGGCGCCCGCAAACAGCGCTGCGCCCGAGCTTGATCTGGCCAAGGCCGTCGCGTCTTGAAACGGCGATTGGGTTTGCACTGACCGCGCCCTGTAGCTTATCGCTGGACGCATGGATTCGCACAGCCTCTCTTTCAGTCTGGCAAACGCTGACGCGGCGATCGCGCTGGGCGCTGCGCTGGGCGCGCGCCTTCACGCCGGCGATACGGTTTTCCTGATCGGTGATCTCGGCGCCGGTAAAACCACACTGGCGCGCGGCTTGATCGGCGCACTGTGTGAGACCGACGACATACCCAGCCCGACTTACACCCTGATCCAGTCCTATGAGACCCGCAATGGCACCGGTCTGCTCCATGCTGATCTCTACCGGGTCGAGGAAGAGGACGAGCTCGATGAACTGGGTCTTGAAGACGCCTTTGACGACATGATTATTCTCGTGGAGTGGCCGGATATTCTGGGGGACCGCATCCCGAAAGACCGCCTCGAAATACAGTTTGAAACGCGAGAAAATGGCCGAATCGCACGCATGGTGGGTCATGGGAAGTGGGAGGACCGCCTTGTCGGACTCGACACGAATATCTGAACGCATGGCCTTTCTGGTTGGTGCGGGCTGGCGCGACGCGGCCTTGCAGGAATTTCCAGGTGATGCATCAACGCGCCGCTATGCGCGCCTGACCCGAAAAAACGAAACCGCCATTTTGATGGATGCACCGGCTGCCGCCGAAGCTCCGGTCTGTCCGCCCGGTGCCAGCCCGCCCGAACGCGCGGCATTGGGGTATAATGCCCAGGCCCGGCTGGCCGGGTCCAACCTGTCTGCCTTTGCCGGTATTGCCAATGCGCTGACGGCTCGGGGCTTTTCTGCGCCGCGCATTCTGGCTGCTGATTTCAATTCGGGCTTTCTTCTGCTTGAAGATCTCGGCGACGGGCTTTACGCGCGTGCCATTGACGATGGTGAAAATGAGGCTTTGCTCTATGAGCACGCCATTGATGCGCTGGCCGCCATCTACCGATCAAGCTTTCCGACCCGTATGCGCGCCTTTGGCCAGGACTGGATCGTCTCGCCCTATGACCGCGTGGCCCTGCAGGTAGAAACCGGATTATTCCTCGATTGGTATGTCGCCCAATACGGGCAGATCGATATTTCTGACGAGATGCGCACTGATTGGGACGCGGCCTGGAAAACGGCGCTCGCCGCGCTGGATGCCCATGCCCCCGGTCTGGCATTGCGCGATTTTCATGCGGAAAATTTGCTCTGGCTTCCCGATCGCACCGCGACATCTCGCGTTGGACTGATTGATTTTCAGGATGCCCTGTTTGCGCACCCCACCTATGATCTGGTGTCCCTGCTTGAAGATGCGCGCCGCGACGTAGACCCGGCACTGGTTGAGCCTCTCAAGGAACGGTTTTTCACCAAGGCGGGCTTGGCCGATTCAGCGGCCTTCGATGCCGCTTTTGCTGTCATGGGCGCACAGCGCAATGCCAAGATTTTGGGTATTTTCGTGCGGCTGGCCAAGCGGGACAAAAAGCCGAAATATCTTGACCTTATACCACGCGTGGCCCGCCATTTCGTTCGCGACCTGGAACACCCCGCCCTGCTGGATGTTCGCAAATGGATCCAGGGTCACGCGCCGCAAGTCTTTGATGAGGCGACGGCATGACCAAAATTACCACGGGCATGGCGCTGGCTGCCGGGCGCGGAACACGCATGCAACCCCTGACGGATGACCGGCCCAAGGCACTGGTTGATCTGGATGGCAAGCCGCTGATGGATTGGGCACTGGACCGATTTGCCCGCGCAGGCGTCGAGCGCGCCGTCGTCAATATTCATCATTTTGCCGATCAGATGGCGCGTCATTTATCAGCGCGCCAGGGACTGCCCGAGATCACAATATCCGATGAGCGCGGTGAATTGCTCGAAACCGGTGGCGGTTTGGTCAAGGCCTTGCCCCTGTTGGGTTCTGATCCCGTATTCGTGACCAATATCGATGCGGTCTGGATCGATGAAGGCGCGACCGAGATGGACCGCCTTGCCGCGAGCTGGGACGCGTCAAAAATGGATGTGCTCCTGCTCCTGGCACCGCTGGATCGCACTTTGGGCTTTGATGGCGCCGGTGATTTTTATCTCGAAGAGAATGGACAGCTGTACTGGCGCGGTGAACGCGCCGCGGCGCCCTATGCCTATGCGGGTACGCATATCGTCAATCCGGCGGTTTTCGAGGGCGAGAGTCTTCGCCGGTTTTCGCTGATTGAAATCTGGAAGCGGATATCGGCGCAAGGGCGGCTCTATGGTCTGCCCATGCAATCCTTCTGGATGCATGTCGGTGATCCGCAAGCCCGCGACGACGCCGAGGCACGATTGAAAGCCGGCAAATCGTGAACGATATCTTCAAAGCTGATCGGCCCCGCATTTTTACCATGCCGCCACAGGCCGATTTCCTTGGTGCGCTCGCCGGGACCGTGACCGACGCCTTCGGCGGCGACGATCCAGCCGCTCTCGCCGATGTCACGATTCTTACCCCAACGCGGCGCGCGGGGCGTGCC
>CAXBKM010000296.1:0-3106 GCA_963976265.1 uncultured Maricaulaceae bacterium | reverse complement strand
GAATTTCGGCCTCAGATTGATCCTTCAGCCGAATCTGCAAAGCCGATACCGCGCCGGTGCCCAGCACTTCGGCAAGCGTGTTTTCAAAACCCGCATCAATCTTCGGCGGTGTGAGGAGATAAAGCTGGCAAGACATGCCATCTCTTAGAGCGCAAAAGCCGGAAAGTGGGAAGAGGGTTTGCTGAAGTGTAGCCTTAACCCGCGGCACAACTCGTATCGATCAACAGTTTCGCGCCCAGCGTTTCACCGCCGCGCATGGCGCGTACCTGTCGGCGACCATAATCGGCACTGACCGCATCGCTATAGGCAAAGCAATACCAGGGCGCATCCTCGCTGCCGGTATTGGTCATGGCGTGATCGAGCGTCAGTGCCGGCACCACGCTTTGCAGGAAAAATTCGCGCTCTCGCTCGTTGAACTCGATAAACGGGGCCAGCAAAAAGGCGTTGGCTTCGCCTTCGGGCGGCTGGCCTTGCAGTAAATCTTCGGCCCGCGGCTCGGACGGTGGCACCATGCCCGGCTTTTGCTGAGCCAGTGCGGGCGCAGAGATCAACAGCATGACGACGAGTGCAAACAGAGGCTTCATGGGACGGGAGTTTAGCTGCGCCGGTGCGCAGAGCAACTTCATGGTGACAATTCCCGCACCGTGCCCAATGCCACATAGTCGCAGCGCAGGCTGGGACCCAGCCGATATTGTCTTAGGCGACTGGATTCCTGCCTTCGCAGGAATCCCGGCAAATGTTCAAACATTAGAAACACCGATGTCCCGGCTTGTGCCGGGCAAAAACGAAATCCCCCGGACAAGCCGGGGGATGACGCATTCTTTACAGGGGCGCGGTGCCTTACCCCTCCATGCTTTCATTCCATTCACCCAGCGCGGCCAGCCCGTTCATCTGGGCGCGATGGTTGAAGGCTTTCTGACCGGCGGTAACATCCTTGGACTTGCCCCAGGCTTTCAAAGGAGAGGCCTGCAAGGCGCGGCCATAGGAGAAGGTCAGCGGCCAGGGCAAATCATAGGCCGCATTCATGATGTTCAGATGCGATGTGGCCTGCAAATCGGTTTGCCCGCCCGACAGGAAAGCGATGCCCGGCACAGATGCGGGCACGCAATTGGCCAGACATTGCACCGTCATGTCAGCAACTTCTTCAGGCGTGGCCTGATCCGCGCAATCACTACCGGAAATGACCATATTGGGTTTCAGGATTGTGCCCTCGAGCTGAACGCTCTGCTTGAACAGCTCCGAATAGAGCGCTTTCAGGGCAAATTCCGTGACTTCATAGCAGCGCTCGATCGTGTGATCGCCATCCATCAGGACTTCGGGCTCGACGATCGGTACAATGCCGGCTTCCTGGCAAAGCGCCGCATAGCGGGCGAGCGCGTGCATATTGGTGTCGATGCAGTATTGCGACGGGATGTCCTCATCACCGCTGCCACCGATATGAATGACCGCACGCCATTTGGCGAAGCGCGCGCCAATTTCGTGATATTCGTTCAAGCGCTCACGCAGGCCATCAAGACCTTCTGTGACGGTTTCGCCGGGCGCTGCCGCCAGGGCTTTGGCACCGGTATCGACCTTGATACCGGGAACCGTTCCGGAATCAGCGATCAATTTGACCAATGGCGTGCCATCAGCGGCCTTCTGACGAATGGTCTCGTCATAAAGGATGACGCCGGAAATTCGCTCTTTCATCGCTGGCGCCGTGCGGAACAGCATTTCGCGCCAGTCGCGACGATTGTCCTCGGTCGAGTCGAGGCCAATTGTATCAAACCGCTTTTTGATCGTTCCGGTCGATTCGTCTGCCGCCAGAATGCCCTGTCCAGGCGCAACCATGCGTGTGGCAATGTCGTTGAGTGCTTCGAGATCCATGTCTCTTCTATTCCCCCGAATATATCTGCCTGTCTTTGCAGGTCAGACTAAAGCTAATCCATCAGTGCGGCTATGCCGGGCAGGGTTTTGCCCTCCATCCATTCCAGGAATGCGCCGCCTGCCGTTGAGATAAATGTGAAATCACGAGCCACGCCCGCATGATTCAGTGCTGATACCGTATCGCCGCCCCCGGCCACCGCGATCAATCCATTTTCCTTGATCCGGCCTGCGGTATAGCGCGCTGCTTCGACCGTGGATGTGTCAAAAGGCTCGGTTTCGAACGCGCCCAGCGGACCATTCCAGATCAGGGTTTTGGACGCATCAATGGCATCGGCCAGTGCATCTACTGTCGCCGGCCCGGCATCAAGAATCATCCAGCCTGCCGGCACCGCATCGGCATCAACCGTCTTGTGGTCGGCATGGGCTTCGAATTTTTGCGCGATGACGACATCACGGGGCAGGATGATCTCGCAATCTTCCGAGACCGCTTTGGCCATGATGCCGCGCGCGGTTTCAGCAAAGTTGCGCTCGACCAGGCTGCTACCGACTTCATGGCCTTGTGCGGCCAGAAATGTGTTGGCCATCGCACCGCCGATAAAAAGACGATCGACCTTGGCCACCAGATTGGTCAGCAGGTCGATTTTCGTCGAGACTTTCGCGCCGCCGACAATCGCCAATACCGGGCGTTCCGGGTCTTCAAGCGCCTGTACCAGATGATCAATTTCGCGCTCCAGGGCGAAGCCGGCATAGGATGGCAAATGCTTGGCAATGCCTTGCGTCGATGCGTGCGCGCGATGCGCGGCAGAAAACGCGTCATTGATATAAATATCGCCCAGCGCAGACAGCTTCAGCGCAAACCCTGCATCGTTGGTTTCTTCACCGGCGTGAAAACGCGTGTTTTCCAGAACCAGAACCTGACCATTGTCCATCGCCGCTACGGCATCGTGGGCAACCGAGCCGATACAATCATCGGTAAAGGCGACCGGCGCGCCGAGCTGTTCGGCCAGTTCTTCAGCGACTGGCTGGAGGCTGTCAGCCTCATTGCGCTTACCCTTGGGGCGCCCGAAATGCGACAGCAGGATAACTTTCGCACCCTCGCGTTTGAGATGCTCAATCGTGGGCAGTGCCGACCGGATACGCGTGGCATCCGTGATCCGACCGTCCTTCATTGGCACGTTGAAATCAACGCGGACCAAAACCCGCTTGCCATTGACGTCAGCGTCTTCAATGCGGCGAATTT
>CAXBKM010000295.1:0-3116 GCA_963976265.1 uncultured Maricaulaceae bacterium | reverse complement strand
TGCGTTCGACGTGATATTCGCGCATATAGCCGTAGCCACCGAGGATCTGTACGGCGTCTGTTGTGACCTTCATCGCGGTATCGGTTGCCTGGATCTTGGCCATGCCGACCTGCGAGAGTGTCTGATAGCTTACAGTCGGGAGTTCTCTATCGACCCGCCAGTTCGTATCGCGAACCAGGAGCTGAGACGCCCGAAGTGATGTCGCCATATCAGCGAGCATAAAGCCGATCCCCTGGAAGCGGGCGATGGATTGCCCGAAGGCCTGGCGTTCATTCGCATAGGCGGCAGCAATGTCATAGGCCGCCCGACCGATCCCGAGCGTGATAGCGGCCGCGCCCCAGCAGCGCATCGCGTTGGCGACGCCGTCGAGAATTTTCCAGCCGTCACCAACCTCACCGATCAGGCATTCGTCGGGAATCAGGACATCTTCAAATATGACGTCGCAAATCGGGCCGCCCTTAAGACCCATCTTCTTTTCCTGCTTGCCGAAACTGAGGCCTTTCGTATCCTTATGGACAACGAAAACAGCAAAATCATTTTTGCCTTTGCCTGTCCGTGAGAACAGCAGATACCAGTCGGCGACACCGCCGTTCGTGATCCAGCGTTTGGTGCCATTGATCTGCCATTGATCGCCTTTTTTCACCGCCATGGTCTTCATGGCGCGGGCGTCGGACCCGCAATGAGGCTCCGACAGGCAGAAGGCGGCAATCGACGGTTTTGAAGTCATCGAGTTGAAGAAGGCCTCTTTCTGATGCGGCTTTCCAGCTTCTGCGACAATTTTCAGCGGCGAGTAGGTGGACAGCAGTACCGGCCCCATCGTCGCGTAGGCATAGCCCATTTCTTCCAGTACGACAGACAACACTTGCGCACTGGCATTGATCCCGCCGTATTCTTCCGGCATCGGCAAGGTCAACAACCCGGCTTCGCTCAAAATGGGCAGTAATTCGGAGGGGAAACGGTCTTCTGCGTCGCATTCTTCCGCTAAGGGCGTTATATGATCGGCCGCCAGACGTCGCACCATCTCCCGAATTTCGCTTGTGGTTTCATCAAAATAGATTTCATCGAGCATGGCTTAATCCACCATCGTCAGGCCGCCGCTGACGCTCAAAACCTGGCCAGTGCAGAAGGAGGAACGTGGGGAAGCAAAGAACAGGACGCCATCGGCGACTTCACTTGGCTTGCCGACGCGTTTTAGAGGAATAGCATTGGTCAGAGCTGTTTTTAGCTTGTCCGGCTGCGACGCAAACAGAGGAGTGTCGGTTGGACCGGGGCATATGCAATTGACATTGATATTGCTCCGGGTCATTTCGCGGGCAAGCGATTTCGTAAAGGCGATGATGCCGCCCTTGGCGCCCGCATAAACCGTCTCCCCGTAGCTTCCGACACGTCCGGCATCGCTGCTCACCATAACGATCTTGCCGCCGCCTGCCTCGACAAGTAATGGGATAACCGCACGGGTCAGCCTGACCGGCCCCATGAAATTGAGAGCCATGATCTTCTCCCAGTATTCCGGCGTGTTTTTCATGAAAGGCTCGATGATGTCCCAGCCGGCCGCGCTGACAAAGATATCGAGCTTGCCATGCTCTTTTTCGATACTGGATGCGGCCTTTTCAATCGAGGCTTCATTCGTCACGTCGAGTTTGAGAAATTGTGCCTTACCGCCACTTTCGACAATTGATTTCGCGATTTTCTCGCCGCCCTCAACATTGATGTCCGCGACGATGACATGCCCTCCGGCTTTCGCAAAGGCCTCGCAGGTTGCGGCCCCGATACCAGATGCCCCACCGGTGATCAGAGCGATTTTGCCTGTAATATCCATGTTTTTCTCTTTTGCTATTTAGAGTGAAGTTTCTACCTAATGAAGAACGCGGAAATCCGGTCCTTTGCCTCCTGGGAGCGCATCGTCGTTCTTGGTTTCTCGAGCTCAAGCTCATAGCCATTGATGGTATTATCGGAATAGGCCAATATACATTCCTTGGAAGCAAGTAGTGCCGGCCTTGCCAGACTGGCAATCCTGGACGCCCATTCCCGGCTGGCCGTTTCGAGGTCCGCGAGCGGACAGTGCTTTTCGACAAGTCCGATGCGCCCCGCCTCAGCGCCATCTACTGTTTCACAGCCGAGAATGATCCGGCTGGCGGTCCCCGGTCCGCATAAGCGCGTCAACCGCTGAGTCCCGCCAGCGCCGGGAATCATCCCGACCTGCGCTTCTGGCAATCCAAGTTTCGCTTCATGTGCAGCGATGCGCAGGTCACAGCTAAGAGCCAGTTCCAATCCGCCACCGAGCGCCGCACCATTGATCGCCGCCATGGTCACCGCCGGAAATTGTTCAAGGCGATCAAAAAGCTTATGCATCAACCGGACATAAGTGATCATATCGTCGACGCCGGTGGTGGACTGGAAAAGCTGCTGGATGCCCCTCAAATCCGCGCCCGCGCAAAATACCTTCTGGGTGCTCCGGATCAGGACCACCGTCGGGGAAATTTCCTGGACCGTATCAAGGGCCGCATGAAAATCAGATATGAACCCTTCATTAATGGCATTGACGGGCGGATTGCTCATGACAATCTCACACATGCCTCCGTTATCAAAAATCTCTATCACTGAGCCTGCTCCCCGTCTTGTTTACTCTCGGCCAGCATTTTTTGTATTTTGAACTTCTGGATTTTGCCGCTTGGGGTTTTCGGTAGTTCATCCCAGCATTCGACGCGCTCCGGAATTTTGAATTTCGCGACACCTTGGGCAACAAGCAGGTCATAGACCTCCTGAACGCCGACCGAATGGCCGGGCTTCATCACGAGAACCGCACCGCCGGTCTCACCAAGACGGTCATGCGGGATACCGACAAGGGCGCATTCGATGCAACCTGGTATCTTGATCAGGAGTTCTTCGACTTCTCGCGCGGCGATATTCTGGCCGCCGCGGACAATCGTGTCCTTAATGCGCCCGGAGATCCGGATCGAGCCGTCAGGGCGCTGATAGGCAAGGTCGCCCGAATGATACCAGCCGTCAGCATCCAGTGATTTCGCCGTAACCTCCGGCGCGTTCAAATAGCCCAGAAAGGTGTTTGGACCGCGCGACCATTCCTCGCCAACCTCGCCGGGAGGGCATTCATGGCC
>CAXBKM010000294.1:0-3126 GCA_963976265.1 uncultured Maricaulaceae bacterium | reverse complement strand
ATTCGCGGGGCGAGGTATGCAATCACAACACCCGCGGTCGCGCCGTATGCGAGGACCCAGAACCCGGCACACCCCAGCCACACTTCACCAAATGAATAAAAGTAGTCAGGCGTGCCCCAGCTAGCGGGCGAATACATGAATCGAAGAAGGAATGTGAGCACGGCCAAATGCAGCGTCGAGGCCGCCATCCCCAAGAGCACAATACGCCCTGACAAGAGGGGCCAGCGTACCGGGTGACCGGATGTCAACGTCAACTGGGCGATAGCCCAGATCAGGCGCGGCACGGGAACCCAAAGCACAAAGAAACCAAGTATGAGTATGAGTTGTGTGATGATGCCCACATTCGGGACGCGCGCCGCCTCATAGCTAGAGATTTTAAGTGCCTCAAACGCATAGACAGTCAGCGGGAGAGCGAGCGCAGAGAGCCAATATTTCTTTCGCCAAGGCGCGGAGAGCATGTGGACTTCCAACGATCATCTCAAGAATACGTGCTTACACTATAGCCTGCCGACCAGCCCTCAAACTAGCGCCGTTGGTCCACATCTTTGCGCCGTTCGTCCTGCCAAATGTCCCGTCGCATTCGATTTAACCGCCATTCGATCCCAGATGACTTGTTGTGCCAAGGCGCCATGGATAGCCTCACTTTCACCGCTTCAAATAGTCAGTAGGAAACGCGCTCATGACCCAGTTCGAATTGCTGCCAACGGCTGTACGAATCGCGAAGCGTCACAGACCAAATTTTGATGGCAAGGCGATCACGAAACGGGCGCGCGCTGTTGCCAGCTCAATGCTCGCTATCGTGAGCGTTGGCTGCGTGGCGCCAGAAACGCCAGTTCAAAATGCACCCGAATTCCAGCAGTTAACACCGGATTCTGGTGACCTTGATGCGACTGCACTCGTTGAGGGTATATATCGATACCAAAACAATGCCGGAAATCAGATGAATATCCGTCTCTCCCGCGAACCATTCGAGGGCCGCGAGGCATTCCGGGCAGAAGTTTGGTTCAACGCAGCCTTGGATGACGGTTCCCCTGACCTCATCAGGTTTGACGCATCGACTTACCGGTTTCTGTCACGAAGAATGGGTGACCCGGCTCGGTATGTCGTTGACGTTCGTTTTACCGACGATAACCGGTTCGTCGGAACACTGACTCCAGGCGAGGATTCGGGCTACACGGCGGTGGTCTATGACAGGCCCTATCCGCACGGCGGCTTTGAACCGTCTATTTTGTTTTTCTACCTGTCCGCTTTGCCGTTGCATGAAGCGTATACGGTTTCAATTCCAACATTTGACCTCAACAATGGTTCACAAATGATATGGGCCAATATTGAAGTCGAAGAGCGCGAACAAATTAACGTCTTGGGGCGTTCGTATGACGCACTGCGTATTGTTTCTCGCGGGGCACGTAACAAGATATTCTGGATTGTGGACGATATGCCAGTCCCCATTCGTATGCGAACTGGCGATTCGCCAGCGTGGACACTCGTCACGGTATCGTCAGATTGAAAACTGAACGATTGACCCGCGCTCAATATGTTGTCTGGCGAAATCGGCATTGCAGAGAAAAAGCCCGGCGCTGGCATGCCTGAATACCTGAAATGCCTCACCTTTGTGCCTGTGCTGGCATAAGCAAGGAGGCTGTCAAAAAACCACGATCATGTCGGGACGACCCGTTCACAGTCGCCCCGACAAGTGGATGATGGCGTTTGGCTAATCGGTGATACGCAGTCCGCTCATCATTGCGACCCCATTGGTCATCTCATAGCCGATCTCGACGATGAGAATCTGGTCGCCGTTGCCCACATGGCGTACGATCACAAGACCCTCATTGTCATCGATGCGGATTCCCGACAGGGTTAGCCCGCCGAGTTCACCAGCAAGCCGGGTCATCATGGCGATATGCTGGTCCATCGGAGCGGCGGCCTGCAATCCTGCGAACATTCGGGTTTCGACAAATTCGCGCTTGCGGGACGTGTCGCCATTTTGGGCGACGTCCAGAAAATCACCGGCGAGACGTGCCATCGGACTGGCGTCGAAATCAACATCCTGCCAGTCGTCACCATCGCCGGTTGTCGCCATACGCAACTCGACCCCGAAGATCGCGCCCGTCGCGGCGAGCATTATGGCGTCGCCATCAACATCCCATGTGTTTGCAGCGGCCAGAATCCCATAGCCGGTATCGGCATATTCACGCCAGTGCGCGGTAAACGGCCCGGATCCGCCATTATGCCAGTAGACGCGGCCAAAATTGGGGTGGTCCTCCACAACAACACCATAGCCATAGTGGCTGGGTGCGCCTTCGCCTTCGCGGATATACGCGGATTGCTGAATCGCGATGGCGTCCGGCGAGATCAGATCGCCGCGATTATAGGCCCTGCGCCACGCGACAAGGTCGGCGATGGTTGTGACCATCCCGCCATTTCCGACCAAAGCCCAACCAGGACTGTCTCCGCCCCATGACCGTTCATGAAGGACCTGACCCTCTTCGGTATGGGCGACCTGCGGGCGTGTGCCTTCAACGCCGTAGGCGCGGACATAACCTGTGTGGTGGATACCGGCAGGGTGCAGGAAGGTATCGAGCAGATAATCTTCATAGGTCTGACCGGTCATTTGATCGCCGTCATTGGCCACGGCTTCGGGGAGGCCCGACGAATGGGTCAGGAGTTGATGGAGCGTGATGCCAGCCTTATCGCTTGGTGCCATGGGGAAGAAATCCGAGAGGCGTTGTGCGGGCGTCAGCCGGCCGTCTGCGATCAGTTGCGCGGCCATCATGCCGGTATAGGTCTTGACGATGGACGCCATGTCGATGTGCGTATCACGCGTAAACGGCGTGCCGTCTGCCGGATTGGCCGCACCAAATCCCTGTTCAAAAATGATCTCGCCGTGATGGGTTACAGCAACATAGCCCGACAGGTTTTCTGCCTCCAGATCGTCAAAAGCTGTGCTGAGGCGTTCGGTTACAATGTCGGGTGATCCGGCATCAAGCAGGTCTGGTGCTTCGCTGCCCAGCAAGGACAGGGACAGCAACAAGTATGAAAAAATGGTCATTTTTGCACTCGTATGTTGTGAATGGATGTGGCTTGCGTAGATTGAGTGCGCAGGCCTGTCCTGACCGAAACCTCTCC
>CAXBKM010000293.1:0-3129 GCA_963976265.1 uncultured Maricaulaceae bacterium | reverse complement strand
ATATTACATCGTCTAGGTGTTTAGTCCCACGTTGTGATGGGTTGGATCTAGTCTGAACCTGTTTGGGTCTTCAGTCCATTGTTTGGCGATGAACTCGAAGGGCGTCAGGCCGCGTAAAGGCATTGTCAGAGCAATTTGACCCCATCGTGGCAGAGACATATCTGGGTGCGGTCAGATCGCCAACTGTCGCCATTCAGCAAGCGCCGCATCGCGGCGCTGCCTGAAGTCGGTCCGACGAGTAAGATGGCGATCGAGGTTGAAATGGTTGTGAATGACGGCGTGCACGGAAACGAATTTCTGTAGCGTGGCATCGCTTCGGAAACGTTGCATGGATCGCTCTCGTCGTCGGAATGGCTGATGGGAGTTTTCGGCACGATTGTTCAGCTGGCGCGTTGTGTCCTGGCGGCTTACAATACCGAGGTCCGAAAGCGCCGCGCCGTAGGAACGAAGGCGGTCGGTGACGATACTTCGAGGTGAGCCGAACCGCTTCAACGCGCGCTTCAGGAAATCCAGCGCCGCCCTGCGATCCCGCGTCTTCGTGACGTAGACTTCCAGCACTTCTCCTTCGTGATCGACGGCTCGCCAGAGATAGCGTCTCTCACCGTTGACCCGAACGAAAACCTCATCCAGGTGCCATCGCCATTGGATGTGCTGGCGAGCCGTTCTCCGCTGCCGTTTTCGAAGTTCGGCGGCGAAGATGGGTCCGAAGCGGTTCCACCAGAACCGGACGGTCTCATGGCTGATGTCGATGCCCCTTTCGTGCAGCAGGTCTTCGACCTGGCGCAACGACAGAGGGAACCGGATGTAGAGCAGCACCGCCGTCCGGATAACGGCTGGCGAGCTGTTGAAATAACGGAACGGATTGCGCATGGAGCCAGCCTACCGAAGGCTGTTCAAAGCGACCTCAGAATTTAGTCTGACAATGCCCTTGAAGCACCTCTACCTGGCGCAGTTTCGCTACGATCTCTTCCGGCTTGTCTCGCTTGCCTGCCATCTTCTGATCCTCCTCTGATGGGATAAACTATCCCAATGGGTGGACCAATTCAGTGGGGCTGCTCCACTCAAGCCGAACGCGAGGAAGATAGTCGAGCGTTTCGTAAAGGACTTTGTCGGGTGCCTCATTGGCGCGCCCTCGGCCAAAACCACGCACATCGGAGACACTTGCCCCCGACAGCCACTTCACCTGATGAAGCGCCGTTGTGACATCCATAAGTTTGTGCGGTTTGATGAAGGCGGTGATCATTTTCATAGTTTTTCTCTCCTTACTCGTTGAATATTTTCGGAACATTTCGGTATCTCAATTCCTGGAGGTACGATTGTTTCAGCGTTGCCGCAAGCCTGCTCGATTTGTTTTTGCATAAGACCGAGCACTTGATTGAATTTGGCGGAATGTAAGGTCGCGCCTAAGAAATTCGCCTCTTTCAAGCGGGCTCCCGTTAGATTGGCACCCGCTAGACTCGCATCTCTGAAATCCGTCATTCGGAGATTGGCGCCTGCCATGTCGGCCCCCACAAGCCGTGCGCCCCGTAAATCAGCGCCGTGGAGATTGGCGCGTTTCAAGTTGGCTCTAGTTAACCAGGCACCTCGCAAATCAGCACCCGCGAGATTGCTACCGGACAGATTTGTACCGATCAGATAAGCGCCCATTAGATGTGCCGCTCGCAGATTTTTAGCCGATAGGTTTGCTCCCCGGAGATCGCACCGAACGCAGTTCCGATCATCGAGTAATTTGTCGACAGCCTTCTGCACAAACCCTTGAGCGGTCGGCGGATTAATCATCGGAATCGCCACGAGAAAAATCGCGATGCAAATCATTCGATGTTTGGATTGATCAATTTTCTGGCGCATCACATTCGACCCCTAACGGACGTTGTAAAGACCAATCACACTTGTGCTTCGCTCGGCAGGACCTCGTCAGTTGTCTCGACAGCGCGTTCAGGCTGAACCGCAAACCATTTGTAGAGTGCCGGCAGGACGATGAGGGTCAGGAGCGTAGATGTGACCAACCCACCCACCACAACCGTTGCCAGTGGACGCTGAACCTCGGAGCCGATCCCAGTTGACAGCAATAAAGGGATGAGGCCGAGACTCGCCACGGTCGCAGTCATCAACACCGGCCGCAGCCTCATCATCGCACCGGTCGCAACCGCTTCATCCACCGGCATCCCATCCCGCACGAGTGCGTTGAAATAAGACACCATGACGACACCGTTCAAGACAGCGACACCAAACAGGGCGATGAAACCGACGGATGACGGCACACTTAGATACTGGCCGGAAAGAGCGAGTGCGAAGATTCCGCCAATCAGAGAGAACGGTACGTTCAGCATGATCAGGACCGCATTCCCGATCGAATTGAACGACATGTAGAGCAGAAGGAATATCAGTCCGAGACAGATGGGAACGACGATGGTGAGTGTCCGTTGCGCCCGCTGCTGGTTTTCGAACTGACCGCCCCAGGTAACGAAATAGCCCGACGGAAGTTTGATCCGATCAGCCACGACGCTTTGTGCTTCCTTGACGAAGCCACCCATGTCGCGGTCACGGACGTTTGCCTGAATCACGACTCGCCGCTGAGCATCTTCGCGGCTAACGGTCGGCGTTCCCTCGACAAGACGAATATTCGCGACCTGTGAAAGCGGCACGCGTAATCCGTCATTACCCGAAAGCCACAGATTGCCGATCGCCGCAGGGTCATTCCGATATATTTTCGCCATACGCAGATAGACATCGAACCGTCGTTGTCCTTCGATGACCTCGCTAACGGCTTCGCCGCCAACGGCGGTCGACACAATGTCCATCACCTGCGCGACATTTAGCCCATACCGCGCCAACTCGCTCCGGTCGGCTTCTATGACAAGTTGCGCTTCTCCGCTGATCTGTTCCATCTGAATATCCGCCGCACCACTGATCGTCTTCACGGCGGCTTCAATCTCTCGTCCCTTTTCCTGGAGAACCTCGAGATCTTCGCCAAATAGTTTGATAGCAATCTGCGCTTTGACACCCGAAAGAAGCTCATCGACCCGCGTCGCAATGGGTTGGGAGAAATTGAGCAAGATGCCGGGGTGCTCGCTGAGGTCCTTTTGCAAAATACGTATCAACTCTTGTCGTGAGTCAGTGGTCGTCCAT
>CAXBKM010000292.1:0-3157 GCA_963976265.1 uncultured Maricaulaceae bacterium | reverse complement strand
CTTTGGCCGCCGTCATTCCGGCGCGTCCCACTGGCATTATCGCTACGGGCGGTTTCGCACCGCAGACCACGGATGCCGGCCAGCGCCACCCGGTTACAGCTGGCCTTGAGCCTGGCGAAGGCGACGAACCCTGGGGCCGCTGGTTCCGGCGCGTTGACGCATCGGCTGTTGGCGGTGAAACGCTATTGGAATCCTCGGACGGCGGCCCCTTGCTGGTGCTGTCACGGGCCGGCAATGGCCGGGCGGCCATCGTGTTGTCCGATCATTCCTGGCTTTGGGCGCGCGGCTATGAAGGCGGCGGGCCTTATGGCGAATTATTCCGCCGTGTCGCGCACTGGCTGATGCAGGAACCCGAACTCGACGAAGAACGCCTGTCAGCAACCGTCACCGAGGGTGAATTGCTGGTCGTACGCCGCACGCTTGCTGATGCCGCACCGCCGCTTGAAGTTGATTGGCCGAGTGGCCGTAGCGAGGTGCTCAATCTGACGGCCACGGATACAGCCGGTCGGTTTATCGCGTCCGCAGAAGCCGAAGAAACCGGCCTGGTCCGGCTACGATCTGGCGAACTGACAACTGTTGCGGCTCTTGGCCCTTTGAACCCTCGCGAATACGCAGATTTGTCGCCGAATCGCGACGTGCTCGGCCGGCTGACCGATATCAGCGATGGTGGCATCTACGCCGTGGGTGAAGGGGTGAGCGCGGACATTCCCGGATTGCGCCGCACTCGCGCGGACGCAGACCAGTCCGGGCGAACCTGGCTCGGCCTGCGCCGCAATGATCGCTATGTCGTTCGGGGCGCGGATCGCATTCCGCTCATGCCGGGGTTGCTGATTGTCTTGCTGATCCTGATGGCGTTCGGTCTGGGCTGGCGGCGCGAGGGCCAGTAATTCTCACCTGTTCGCCCTCGACGGATGAGGGAAAAGCGCTTTAGGCTGTGCCTGTTAGCGCGGTAGGACGAATGACACCACAAAGCCCTGAAATTGAGCCCCCGGATCTGGAAGCGCTGAGCGATCCTGATCTCTGGCGCGAACGCGCGGTCTCGCTTTGGGAATGGGTCAAGGCACAGGCCGTCAGTACCGACTTTGCGTTTCAGCTGGGCGCAATCATCGTCGCGGCCATAGTCGCTTTCGCCCTTCGCAAACAGATCGCGAAGTTTCTCGAACGCCTTTTCAGCCTGCCGGCTTTACAAAAAATCCAAGCCAATTCGGTGCGTATTCTGACGCCCGTCATTGGCCCGGTCCTCGCCTATATTTTTCTATCGGCCGTCATATATATTTTCGCTCAGGCCGAGATTGATAATTTCTGGGTCCGTCTGGCGGCTAACCTGCTGGGCGCATGGGCTATTGTTCGCCTCGCAACATCACTGATCAGCGAGCCATTCTGGGCCAGAACCGCAGCGATTATTGCCTGGACCATTGCCGCCATGAATATTTTGGGCTGGCTGACCCCAACCATGGGCTTTCTGGAGTCCATCGGTGGTGGCATTGGTGGCGGGCGCGTATCGGTTCTGTCGGCGATACAGGCTGTTATACTGTTGGTGGTGCTTTACTGGCTGGCATCGCGAGCAGCCGCCATCCTCAATAATCGCATCAACAAACTGCCCAGCCTGAACCCGTCTGCGCGTTTGCTGATTGGCAAGACTGTACAGGTCACATTGCTCACGGCGGCCATTCTGCTGGCGGTTTCCAGCCTCGGCATCCCGCTTGGCGCGCTGGCGATCTTCTCCGGTGCCGTTGGTTTGGGTATCGGTTTCGGCCTGCAGAAAATCTTTTCAAATCTGGTCTCAGGCGTGATCCTGTTGCTGGATCGCTCCATCAAGCCCGGTGATGTCATTACGCTCGATGAGACCTATGGCCGGGTCAATTCTCTGGGCATGCGCTTTGCCTCCGTCATCACGCGTGACGGAATGGAGCATCTCATTCCCAATGAAGAATTCATCACCACCAAAGTGATCAATTGGTCATTCTCAGACCATGCCGTGCGTATCAAACGCGCGGTCGGCGTCGCATACGATACCGACGTCCCGCGTGCTATGGATCTGGTAATCGAAGCGGCTGAAACCGTGCCGCGTGTTCTTGGCTCGCCCAAAGTCAAATGCCTGCTGCGTGGTTTTGGCGATAATTCGATTGATCTGGAAGTCCGCTTCTGGATCGCCGACCCGGGACAGGGCGTCAACAATGTCGCCAGCGAAGTGCTTGTCGCAATCTGGCAATCTTTTGCCGACAATGGCGTCGAATTCCCCTTCCCGCAGCGCGATGTTCATATCCGCAGCGGCGACGCGCTGGATGTCCGGATTATCGATCGCTAGATCGGTCGGCGTTTATCAATCGACAAGACACGCCGTGCACCTTTGGCGCAATTGATTCGATTGGAGTTCCGTCATGCGTCGCCGAATACTATCTCTGATGATCTTGTTGCTGGCGACGCCAGCCCTGTCCGGTTGCCTGATCATCGGTGGAACAGCTCTGGTGGCGGGGACTGCCGTCAGCGCCACAGGCACCGCACTGGAAACCGTTGGCAATGCGGGCGAAGCTGTCATCAAGGCCGCAATTCCGGGTGATGGTGAAGACGACGAGGACGATGAAGAGCGCCGCGACAATGATCGGGATGACCGTTAGCTGTGAACAACCTCGCCAAGATGTGATCGAGACAAGCCGGACAGACGCCACAATTTCTGCTAGTATTCAAACATTCGATCAAAATTTGACCGATTTGAAGGAGCACGATCATGACCAAATGGATGACTGCATTGATTGCCGCCGCTGCCCTGGCGGCACCGGCCAGCGCACTGCAGGGTTTCGCTGCTGACTATTCAGCTCAGCCGTCAGGCCCAGTTACGATTGCAGAAATTGCCATCGGTGAAGAGCTGCTTGAGAAAGCCGACGAATATGGCGAACGCGAGTTTGATCGCCTGTCTGGCGCTTTGCATGATGACTTGTCACGCGAACTGTCCAGCATGGGATGGCTCAGCACCGACACATCGGCAGCAGCCTTGCTCTATGTGACGATTGAAGACGCGACACCCAATCGCCCGACCTTCCGGCAACAGGGCGGCATACGCGGCCTGCACTTCTCCAGCTACGGACTTGGTGGCGCAGACATTTCTGCAGAGCTTCGTACCGCAAATGGCGAAGTTTTGGCGTCATATAGCTATAGC
>CAXBKM010000291.1:0-3158 GCA_963976265.1 uncultured Maricaulaceae bacterium | reverse complement strand
GCGCCCGCCGCTCCGACATTGACGATGCGGCCAGACCCGCTGTCCTTGAGAGCCGGAAGCGCGGCCTTGCAGGCCGCCGCAGCGGTTTTGATATTGATGGCGTAGAGAAAGTCCCAACTGTCGAGGTCGCCGTCTTCGAGCGTCTCCCAACGGAAGCCACCGGCGGTATTGCACAGCGCGTCGAGCCCGCCGAAATGATCGCGGACCGCGGCCATCGCCGTTCTTGCTGACGCCAGGTCGGTGAGATCGACACCGCCCAGCGCCAAAACGCCTTCGGGCAAATCGGCTGGTGCATCCGCACGATCAATCAGCGCGACTTTGGCGCCGCGTGAGGCCGCGACCCGGCCAATGGCCGTACCCAGAATGCCAAAGCCGCCGGTAATGGCGATGATGCGATTTTTCATGACTTCAAAACCCCGTTTGATCCTTGGCCTTAGCTAAACCCTGGAAGGCTGCGGCTTCAAGTCGCGAGAAAAAATCAAAACACCCCGTGAAATTGCCGCGCTTTCGTGGGATGGTGGAAATGGACCGACCGGGGAGATTTGAATATGCGTGCAACCCAGATTTGGGCGAAGACCGCTCTTGTATGTTTGACGGCTATTCTGGCTGCGTGCAGCGCGCCGTCGACGGATACCGATACCGCTGGACTGGAGCTTGAAAACCGGTCTGAAAACGCACCACGCGCCATTCCCGAAACTTCGGACACATTCGAATATATCCGCTATCGCATTGATGTCGCTGGCACCACGCCCAGTGTCTGTCTTGTATTCTCGCGCCCGCTCGATCCGCAAACCGATTACGGCCCCTATCTGCGCATTGATCCAAGCATGCCGATTTCCACTGATGTGTCCGGCCAGTCGCTCTGTATTGGGGGCTTTGATTTTGGCGATGCGCCAGCGATCACATTGCTGTCGGGCCTGCCTGCCGCAGATGGTCAGTCATTGCCGAACAATGTCGATGCACCGTTCGAGTTTGGCGATCGCCCGGCCTATGTCGGGTTTTCAGGTTCCGGTGTGATCCTGCCCCGCGTTGAAGCCGACGGCATTCCGATCGAAACGGTCAATGTCGAGACCGTCAATGTACGCGTCCTGCGGATTACCGATCGCGCGCTCGCTTTCCGCTCCATTTCTCAGGGCTATACAGCCGGAGCCGGTGAGTATGAATGGCTCTATGGCGAAGAAAACCCGTCCGGTGTCGCAACGCCTGTCTGGGAAGGCGAAATGGATACGCCGGGATCGGCCAATGCGCCCATTGTGACGGTCTTCCCGCTCGCCGAAACGATTGGCCGCCTGCAGGCCGGCGCCTATTTTCTCGAAGTCTCCGACGCGTCGGGCGATGAAGACACCGGTCGGCAAGTGGCCCGCGCGCAGCGCTGGTTCATCATCACCGACCTGGCTCTAACCAGCTATGTCGGATCGACCGGGATTGATGTAACGGCACGCTCGCTTCAAAGCGCCCGCCCTGTTGCCGGAACGCGCATTGATCTGGTCGCCTACAGCAATGAAATCCTGGCGAGTGCCGAAACCGATGCCAGTGGACATGTCGGCTTTCACGGTCCGATTACGCAAGGCGTCAATGCCAGCGCCCCCAAATTGCTGATGGCCTATGGATCCAATGGCGATTTTGCCGTGCTCGACCTCAGCCGCTCGCCACTCGATCTGACCGATCATGATGTGGCAGGCCGCAATGCGCCGCGCTTTGCCGATGCCTTCCTCTATCTCGACCGCGGCATTTACCGACCCGGCGAAACGGTCCGGTTCAATACGCTGATCCGTGATGGCGCAGCGATGGCAATCGAAGATCGCCCCGGCGCACTTGTCCTATATGGCCCCAACGGTATTGAGGCTGATCGCGTTCGGTTCGAGGGTGCACCCGAAGCCGGTTCCGTCCGCCATGATTTTGATCTGCCCCGCGCCGCCGCGCGCGGCATGTGGCGCATCGTCGTTGAGCTCGACGGGCTCGGTACAATCGGTCAGACGCGTTTTTCAGTTGAGGATTTTGTCCCACAGCGCATTGCGCTCGATCTGGGCTCTGACGAGAA
The DNA here is from genome assembly GCA_963976265.1 of uncultured Maricaulaceae bacterium. Classification (GTDB taxonomy): domain Bacteria; phylum Pseudomonadota; class Alphaproteobacteria; order Caulobacterales; family Maricaulaceae; genus Hyphobacterium. The sequence continues at coordinate 1,117 of CAXBKM010000291.1, read as the reverse complement.
TGCCCTGATCCGCGCCGATAATGGTCATACGGTCGAGGCCTCGGTTCGCTTTCTATATGGCGCACCTGGCGCTGGCCTTCCCGTGACCGGCGAAGCACGGGTCCAGATCGATCCATCACCCTTTGATGGCTATGACCGATTTACGTTTGGGCGGCACGACGAACAATTTAACGCGATTGCCTTTGAGCTGCCTGAGGCCATTGCCGATGGTGCCGGCAATGCCGCCATGCGGATCAATCCGGACGGTCGCGGCGCAGACTCCAGCAAGCCCTTGCGTATTCGCGCCGTGATCAGCGCACTGGAACCCGGCGGTCGCCCGGTCAGTGATGATGTGCGTATCGCCTATCGTCCGCGTGCAACCTATCTCGGCTTGCGGCCTCAATTTGACGACCGGGCTGAACGCAACCAAACCGCATCCTTTGATCTGGTCGCGGTCGATGCAACCGGCGATGCGACAAGCGCCGCCATTGCATGGCGTTTGCTGCGGATCGACTATCGCTATGATTGGTACCGGTCCGGTGATGGCCCATGGCGCTGGCGGCGGTCGCGAAATGTCGTCACCATTGAGGACGGTATATCACGCGTCACCGAAGACGGGATCACCATCGAAACACCGCGCCTCGATTGGGGCGATTATCAACTGGTCGTTGAGGACCAGAATGGTGATACATCGGCCAGCCATGGTTTCTGGGTCGGTTGGGGATCACAGCCACAAGACGGCGTCGAAGCGCCAGACCGGGTTCGGATCACGACACCCGACACGCCGCCGGCTGTCGGCCAACCTGCGCAAATCACCATACTCGCGCCCTATGCCGGACAGGCTGAACTGGTTGTTGCAACGGACCGCGTTCTGGAGACCCGCACCATCAACATTCCTGAGGATGGCGCACGCGTCAGCCTGCCGGTCACCGAAGACTGGGGGCCGGGCGCATACGTCATGGTCAGCGTCTACACACCGCGGGACGCCGTCGATCAACCACGTCCGCGCCGCGCCGTGGGTGTGCGCTATATCGGTGTCGATATGGACGCCCGCACTCTGGGCCTGAGCCTGGACACACCCGGTCTGGTGCGTCCCCGCGCACCGCTGGACATTGGCATCACGTCCAGCCTTGCCGAC
>CAXBKM010000290.1:0-3179 GCA_963976265.1 uncultured Maricaulaceae bacterium | reverse complement strand
CGACAAGCTGCCGCTCAATCTCAACTGGATTGGCGTTCTGGCGCATGTCTTTCCCGGCGCGAAATTCATCCTGGCGCTCCGCGATCCGCGCGATTGCGTCCTCTCTTCGTTTCAGCAGCGCTTTGTCATGAACCCGTCCATGTATCGCATGCTGCGCATGGATGATGCGGCCCGTTATTACGACGCCGCCTTCTCTGCCGCCGAAGCTGCCCGGCGCGCCCTGCCTGGCCTGGCCGTTCATGAAGTGCGTTATGAGGATGTCGTCGCCGACCTGGAAGCCGAAGCACGCAAGGCCATTGCTTTTTTGGGGTTGAATTGGGACGCGGCGGTGATGGACTATCGTGACACGGCGAAGACGCGGGCGATCAACACGCCATCGGCACCGCAGGTCGACCAGCCGATCTACACCCAGTCCGTTGATCGCTGGCGGCAATACGCATTTGTATTTGAAGGCGAGGTCGCTGAGATACTGGCCCCCTGGATCAAACGCTGGGGCTATGACGCCTAGCGCGACCCGTCCATGGAATGCATATGATCATCTGACAGCCCGAAATGATGGCCGATCTCATGCACCAGGACGTGGGTGATGAGGTCGTACAGGCTGATATCGCCGCGCGCCTGCCATTCGGCCAGAATGGGCTTGCGATAGAGAAAAACCTGGTCGGGCAAGCCGCCTGAATTCATCACCGATTTTCGGGTCAGATCGACGCCCGTATAGAGGCCTGACAATTGATAGGGATTGGTCATGCCAAAATGATCAAGCACTTCGCGGTCGGCAAAATCATCAACCCGAATGACAATACTGCCGCACAGGGCGCGAAACTCGTCGGGCAATTGCGCCCAGGCCTGCTCGGCCATTTCGGCAAACTCATCAATCGTGGGGACTCGGTTCGGGGTCATGACCTGTATATAGGGATGGTATCTCACACTTGCATTGAGAACGTAAAGCGAACAAAATGGCCGCATGACCGACGCCCTTGCCTCCGCAGCCAATCCGGCGATTGACGATGCCCAGCTCCTCATGCGCGGAGCCGCTCGTCTGCTCTATGATCTGGGCTATAATGCCATTCCGGAATTTTCCCTGGCGAGCTCACGCCGGGCCGATCTGTTTGCCATCTCCAGGAAAGGCGAAATCATCATTGTCGAGGTCAAATCCGGCATTGCCGATTTTCGCGCCGACAATAAATGGCCGGACTATCGCGACTATTGTGACCGGCTTTATTTTGCCGTCTCCTCGCGCTTTCCCCATGACCTGATCCCGGACGAGGTCGGTCTGATCGTGGCAGACGGTTTTGGCGCGGCCATTCTTCGCGAAAGCCCGCACGACCCGCTTGTGGCGGCCCGGCGCAAGGCCGTGACCTTGCGCTTTGCCCGTACCGCAGCTGAACGCCTGATGCGTCTCGATACGCTCTAGCGCGGAGCGCGTTTGGCCAAAATCCGCTGCAGGGTGCGTCGATGCATGTTCAGTCGGCGCGCAGTTTCAGAGACATTATTGTCGCAGAGCTCAAAGACGCGCTGAATATGTTCCCAGCGTACGCGGTCGGCCGACATCGGGTTTTCTGGCGGCGCTGCATGGTCGCCCAAGCCCAGCAGGGCCTTGGCGACATCATCCGCGTCAGCCGGTTTTGACAGGTAATCAATCGCGCCAAATTTTACCGCCGATACCGCAGTCGCGATATTGCCATAACCGGTCAGCATGACGACCCGGCAATCAGAGCGATGCGTGTGCAGGGCTTTGACAACTTCCAGACCGTCCCCGTCTTCCAGGCGCAGGTCCAGCACGGCAAAGGCCGGTGGATTGCCCTTTGCGATTTCGCGGGCTTCGGCGACCGTTCCGACCGCTGACACGATGAAACCGCGTGATGTCATCGCCCGTCCGAGACGCGTACGAAAGGGCGCGTCATCATCCAGAATCAACAAGGTTTTATCGTCCGGAAGGTCCAGAATAATGTCGCTGTCCGCCATGTCTGCCTGTCCCTTATTGTTTCAGCCCGGAGTGTTACCCCAAATCGTCCAAAGCCTCTACCCGATTTCGAGGCCATCGTGCAGTCACCAGAGCTCCGCCCAGATCACCGCCATTGGCAAACCGTGTCGTGCCGCCCATCCGCTCGATCAGGGTGATGGCAATAAAGACGCCCAGGCCCAGGCCACCGCCCGGCTCGCCCCGCTTGCGCGATGAGATATAGGGCTCACCGATTTTCGAGAACATCTCTGGCGAGAAACCGCGCCCGTCATCATTGACCGTGATTTCGATCATGTCGCTGGTCCAGCCTGCCTCCAGAGCTACCTGGCCTTCTGCAAACTCGACGGCATTTTCGATGATATTGGTCAATCCGTAGAGAATTTCAGCCCGTCGAACCAGAACCGGTTCTGCGCTGGCGTCGCCGCCCTTTACATCGCCAATGACAATTGATGACCCCAACCCTCTGAGCGGCGCGCTGACCTCTTCGAGAATATCGCGCAGCGACATCCGGTCATGAATTTTGTCGCCGGCATCACCCTTGTGAGACAGGCGTTTGAGAATATCCCGGCAGCGTTCCGCCTGGGAGACCATCAACATGGCATCATCGCGAAATGCATCATCCCTGATTTCCCGCGCGAGTTCTTTGGCGGTCAGCTGGATCGTAGCCAGCGGCGTGCCAAGCTCATGCGCAGCGGCGGCGGCCATGGCGCCCAATGCCGAGAGCTTTTGTTCGCGTGACAAAATCGCCTGCGTCGCGGCCAGTGCCGTGCCCATTCGGGTTGCCTCCCGGCCCAGACGCCACGCATAGGCGGCGGTAAATCCAACCGTGATGACCAGCGCAATCGTCAGTCCGGCTATGTAAATCGCCGGTATGTGAGGCGCGTCGCCCTCACCCCAGGGCAGCGGTGCACTGTAAAGAGCCATCAGGACCAGCGCGGTGGTAGAGCCGCCACGCCCACCGTGACCGGTGCCACCATCATGATGACAAAGGGATTGCTCAAACCACCTGTCAGCATCAACAACAGCGTCAATTGCGCCGTATCAAAGGCCAGTTGCAGGAAGGCTTCGCGCGGCGTTACGAGGCGCTGCAGGGGCTGGCTTGCCAACAAGCCGATATTCAGCGCGACGCTGGCCAGTATGGCGGCGCCGCAGGCAATCAGCGGCAAATCAAAGCCGAGCGCGTATTGCACGATCACAATGGCAAGGCTTTGCCCCG
>CAXBKM010000289.1:0-3182 GCA_963976265.1 uncultured Maricaulaceae bacterium | reverse complement strand
TCTGAAATTTCGGCAGGCCATCAATGATCGGATACCAGCTACCATCCGGCGCGACCAACCGGCCGTCAACGACGTGATCACCTTTACTGGTAAGGACGTCCAGCGTCAGTGGCTGTCCGGTCTCGGGTTGAGAGAGCAGGGCAGCTGTCGATTTCAACATGGTTGAACTCCTAAAACATGATCTGGCGGAAGGCGCGCGTCTTGTACGCGGGAGTTCTGCGGTCTGCAACCATTTGCGGAAACCGGCTGAAGTCGCCCAGGCAATTCAGTCGTCGTCGGCTTCCAGTTTGATCGCCTGGAACACCAATTCGCCGGTCGCCGACCCGATAATTGTCACGGTTTTGCTGGATGCAAAAAATTCAAAATTGGCGATTTGTGGCTTGAAGGATTCATCAGGAAACCCGCGTTGATCCAGCGGCATACGGAAGCTCTTGGCGTCTGTTTCTGCCAGATGAAGCGTCAGAGACGGCGCGATGTCCGCGCCATTCTTGTTGGAATAGGCGGCGGCAATCCAGAGCTTGAGGCGGTAAAGTTTTCCGGGAACCAGCTTGCTCAGCGTGTAGATGTGTTCAATGCGATAGCCGAGCGATGTTTGCCCCATCAGATAAGCCCAGGACAGATAGCGTCCTGAGGGGTATTGCCAGCTCGCCAGGAGTGACCAGGGCTTGGGTGACCGGGAATCTGGAAATAGCCATGCCGGATCACCAAGTATGTCGCCGGGCTCCATTGCAAGATTCACGAAATTGACGAAACCACTATTGGCGCGCCCCGCCCCGTCAGCTTTGGAAAAAATGTCGGGGTAATCAAAATCGCCGCGATTGTCCTCATCAGTGTCGGAATAGGCGTTGGCGCGGCTGAGAGGCTTGTCCGGATCGGCGGATCGTCTGACATAGAAAATCGGGGCCGGATCGACGGGAGCGCAATGCTCCAGGTCAAAGATCGACAGAGGGCGACCTTCCTCGCGGCTGTAATATGCGACCCCGTGATAGGGATCAAACAGACCAAAATCCGTGTCGTTGAAGCCAACTTCGACCATGGAATGAGCCACCGCTCCGCCATAGGTGTAGGCATATTCCGCGCCCAGCCCTATGGCGCGCAGCATTTCGATCAATGCCATGGCCATGCCTCCGCAGACCGCTTGGCCAGCGTCCAGGACTTCTTCGGCACTATTGGCCGTGGCGCCGCTTGCGCGCTGAATTTTCAGATGGATGTAGGCATTGAGCGCGGCGGCCTTGTCATAGTCCGAGGCCGTTGCCTTCAGTCCAGCCAACGCAGCTTTTACATGTTGGTCTAGAATTGCCGACGGCAAAAGGGTGTCTTCCATGGAATTCTCGACAGACCTTTGGCTATCAGAAATAGGGGTCGTGGCGGTCAACGAAGACCGAGCAGGCGTTTCCAGAATACGGTCGATTTGGCTGGTGGGCCGTCCCGCATGACTGCCGGAACACCCATGGCTTCGTGAACCTCGTTGAGGCTGTTGCGCGCTTCGGCATGACCCAGAGAAATCGCTTTGGAATACCATTCGGCCGCCGCCGGATAGTCAGGTTCGCCAAACGAACCAGCCTGAAGCATGGCCGCATAATTGGCCGCCGCATGTCCGCTTCCCTGTTCCGCACCTTTCTTGTAGGCGTCTCGGGCCATATCGGCGTCTTCCGGCGCACCCTGTCCGACCTGGTAAAGAATACCCAGATTAAGCCAGGCTTTTGCATGCCCGGCTTCGCCCGCTGCGCGGTAGAGTTCGATGGCGGCTGCGGGATTTTCGGAACCATGCTCACCGGTTTGTGCCCAAACGCCCATCAGGAATAGAGCGTCTGGACAGCCGGCATCTGCAGATTTTCCGACGAGGTCGCGAGCGCGGGCGGCGTCCTGATCTACGCCGTCCCCGGCCAGAACACGCTGCGCCAAAGCGTACATGGCCTCGCCATCGCCTGTCGCGGCCTGTTCTTCCAATTCTTCAATACTGAGCCGGCCCATCGTCTATCCTCGCGCGATTGACGCCATTAATTCCTGCTGATTACCGGTTTCGCCAGAACGATACAAGTTATCGAGCACAAGAAAATAGGCTTCGAAATTGTAATGGGTGCGAGCGAATGATCGGCCATTCTCACCCATTTGGGCGACTTTTTCAGGGTGCTGGATGAGCGCATTCAGCGTCGCGCTCAAAGCCTGATCATCGCCGTCATCATAGATGGTGCCACATTCGCCTCTTTCGAGAAGCGAAGCCACGAACGGCAGATTGGCCGATACGATTGCCAAACCGGCCTGCATGTATTGGCCCACCTTGTTGGGGCAGGCCCCCTGATGGTTTTCTATATGGGAGAGATACGGTACCACGCCGATATCCGCTTCCAGGGCGGCGACGGTCAATTGATCTTCTGAAACACTCGGGAGGAAAAAAACCGATTTGTTCAACCGTCCGGCCTTTTGTGCTGCGCGGACAAGCACTTTGCGAAACTCATTGTCCGGGCCACGCAGGAACAAGGCCGCCTTGCTGTCATCGACATCATTCCAGGCGGCGATCACTTCCTCCAGGCCGCGATGGGCCGCAAACCCGCCCTGATAGAGCACCCGAATGCGACCGCGCGATAATTCATCGAGCGCGAAATGAACGTTATTGCTCAGATTTTCGACCAGTGGCGACGCGTTGGGAACGACTGCAAAGTGGGGGCGACCCTCATATTGTTCATTGAATTTGTTCGCGATGGGCGGCGATACGGTAACCGCCCCGTCGACATGCGCCATCAAGATGCGTTCATAGGTAAAGAATACAGATCGCGGCGTCGTGTGCAGGATATAGGCATCGGGGCCATATTCATGCGCGTCATAGATCACCCGGCAATTGTGCAGACGCTTGATAAGGACCGCCGCCATCAGGGCATCAGGGTCATTGGCGTGAATGACGTCCGGTACGTTTTCAGGATGGGCTTCCAGCCAATGAGCGTAGCGCCGCGCGAACGCCCCGGCATGGGTCAAAAAATACCAGCGATAGGCATTCAGACCATTGATCAGTCTGACAACACCGCCGCTGAAAAGCGCGTCCACGCGCCAGAATAGCCAAGCGCGGATTCGCGTCGCCATACGCTCTACCGGGCGCGTCGTGCGCTCGTGTTGGCCGAGCCTTTCGGCGACATAGTCCAGCATTCGCCATGGCAGCAGCACGATCGTGCCCACCAGCCATAAAC
>CAXBKM010000288.1:0-3188 GCA_963976265.1 uncultured Maricaulaceae bacterium | reverse complement strand
CGCGCCCAACAGGATAAATGCGCCAGAAAACTCATCGTCGCGCGCCAACTCCAGCAATCGAATTATCTGATCATTTGAAAATCCGCCGATCTCCACGCCGATGGTTACAGGCAAACGGGTCTCTGAATAGCCTCGCCCCTCAAGTGAATGAATGAGCATTGCGCGACTGCTTGAGCCACCATTTCTAAAAACTTCCGTGATGTGGGCTTTTTGCTCATCCGATAGCCAAACCCGCAACGACGGGCGGATTAAAAAGGCTTCACAACTCAACAAATCCACACATGTTGAAAATGACTGGCGATACTGCTCCATCGCTTGGCGCTGGTTTTCCGGCATTTGAGTTGCGAATGCAGCTCCCGACAGAAATACTAGAGCGCTCGCAATCAAGAGCCGCGCCTCGAATAAAAACTGTCGCATATCGATCCCTTCTTCTGAAGGAAAACGGCAAATCACGGCAGAAGTAAGCCGATTTGCCTAGCATATCCCGTTTTATCAAATCCATTTCGTAATTCAGTTGGCGATTGCAGGGATTTCGCTAGTATTCCGGCATTGGTTCAGCAAACGCCGGAGATCCACAATGCGCCGCACGCTTCTTGCCCTGTCTTTCCTGATTGCGCCCGGTGCACCCGCGCTTGCACAGGATTTTGTTTCTGAAGCTGGCAGTGATGTACGCATCGAGGAATGGACCACGCCCTGGCCCGGAACGCGGCCACGTGATCCGTTTACGGCTGATGGCGCACGCGTCTGGTTTGTCGGACAGGCCGGCGATTATCTGGGCTGGCTCGATCATGAGAGTGGTGAGTTTGACCGGATCGAAATGTCCGAAGGCGCGGGCCCCCACAACCAGATTGTCGGGCCCAATGGTCATATCTGGTATGCAGGCAATCGTGATGCACATATCGGGCGCTATGACCCGACCGCCGAACAGATGATGCGGATCGATATGCCCGACGGCATTCCGCATGATCCCCACACACTGGTTTTCGATGAAGCGGGCGAGAATATCTGGTTTACCGCACAGCGCGCCAACATGGTTGGCCGGCTGGAAATCGGAACGTGGGAATTGGACGTCTTTCCGGTCGCGACGCCCGACGCGCGCCCCTATGGCATCCGAATGGCACCGGACGGCCGCGTCTGGGTGGCGCTGCTGGGGACCAACAAGCTCGCTGTGATTGACCCCGACACGCTGGGCATTACCGAATTTGAATTGCCGCGCGAAGGCGCCCGCCCCCGCCGCCTGGACGTCACCAGCGATGGCCTGGTCTGGTATGTTGATTATGCCGAAGGCTATCTGGGCGCTCTGGAGCCAATCACCGGCACAGCGCAGGAATGGCAAACGCCGTCCGGCGCAGATAGCCGCCCCTATGCCATGATCGCCGACAGTGCCGACCGGCTCTGGTTTGTCGAGACCGGACCCGAGGTCAATAATTTCGTCGGCTTTGACCCGGACACGCAGAGCTTCTTCTCGCAAACCCCTGTGCCATCAGGCGGAAGCGTGGTCCGGCACATGCAGTTTTATGACGGCGGCAATGAAATCTGGTTTGGCGCTGATACCAATACGATTGGCCGCGCCATTCTGCCCGGCGCGAATGATTAGGCGCTGGCGCGACCGGAATCCTGCTGGGTCAGCCAGTCGGCTGCAGATTGGGTATCGGTGAACTCTTCGACATCGATCATCCCGGCCTGCAAATAGTCCGCAATGTGATCAAAATGGGCGCGAAGCCCGTCATTGATCACAATGGCGATGGACAATTGCCCATGCAGGGAATTCATCAACCGGTCCATGATGATCGTCGTGTCTTCAACAGCGATATTCATCCGGGAGTTTTTCATATCAACCAAAAGACGCGAGCAATCGTGAGCCGCCAGCTGAGCCGCGATTTCGCGGCCAGTTTCGCTCATACTGTCTCGGGTAATATCGGGTTCAGATCGTGATATGACTGCACAAAGAGTGGAGTCAAAGGTGACTTTCGCCGCCATGACGTCACTCGCTTTTCTTGACTGTGTAAGAAGGTCGCCGACTAACGCGGCCTGTTCACCGGAACAAGCGTTCGCGCTGTCATTGTGCCGGTAAAAGGCAGTTGGAGCGTAACATATGTTTCGTTATGCAGGAGTCTTACGCATAACAGCGACCTTCGAAAGGGCACGCCATGACGAAACGGGCTGAACACATCTGGATGGATGGCGCGATGCGCCCCTGGGAAGATGCGAATGTTCATGTGATGAGCCATGCTCTGCATTACGGATCGTCCGTTTTCGAGGGTATTCGGGTTTACGATACGCCCGATGGCCCGGCGATTTTCCGCCTGGAAGATCATATCAAGCGCCTGTTTAAATCGGCGCGCATGTACCGGATCGAATGGCCCTACAGCGTCGAAGAACTGGTTGAGGCGTGCCGCGAAACGGTGCGGATCAACAAGATTAAGTCGGGCTATATCCGCCCGCTGGCCTTTCGCGGTGCCGGTCCGATTGGTGTGGCCGCCATGGACACACCGATACATGTGATCATCGCCGCCTTCCCGTGGGGCGCTTATCTGGGCGATGGCGCACTGGAAAACGGGGTCGATGTCTGCGTGTCCTCCTGGAACCGGCTCGCACCCAACACGATTCCGCCGGGCATGAAGGCTGGCGGCAATTACCTGTCATCCATGCTGATTACCTATGAAGCCAAGGAACGCGGATTTCACGAAGGCATTGGGCTGGGGCGTGATGGCCTGCTCAGCGAAGGTGCGGGCGAAAATCTCTTCCTCGTCGAAGGCGGTACAATTTTCACACCGCCCGGCTCTGCCTCTATTCTGAAAGGCATTACCCGCAACACCGTGGTTCAGTTATTGGGCGATCTGGGTCATTCGGTCACCGAACAACCCTTGCCGCGCGAAATCCTCTACACGGCCGATGAAGCGTTTTTCACAGGAACGGCTGTTGAAGTGACGCCGATCCGGTCTTGCGACGGTTTTGACATCGGTACGGCGGACCGCCCGATCACGAAAGCGGTGCAAAAAGCCTTCTTTGGCCTGTTTGATGGCACGACGCCCGACACCCGCGGCTGGCTCAATCACGTTTGACCGCTTTATTTGACCGGAATTCTACACTGCCGGATTGACGCCCTTGGGTTGTCACCCCATTTTCACGGCCATGACAGATTTAACGGCCTTCCGCGATAAAGTCGGTGAAACCTATACGTCTGA
>CAXBKM010000287.1:0-3202 GCA_963976265.1 uncultured Maricaulaceae bacterium | reverse complement strand
GGTGTGGTTGCGACGCCTAACATGATCGAAGGTCTGACCATTCAGCTCGATTACTACAACATCTCCATTGAAGACGCGATCACGACGGTGCCGCTGCAGACACTCCTTAACGAGTGCCACATCAGCAACATCGCTACGTCTTGCGCCATTCTGGCTGGTGGCCGTAACCCGGCAACCGGTGAAATGGGTGCTAATGGCTTCACGCCAAGCCTGACCTCGATCAACATTGGTCTGCTTGAAGCTGAAGGTGTTGACCTGCGGATTGACTACAGCTTCGACGCTGGTGTCATCGGCATGCCGGGCGAAGTTGGCCTGAGCTACTATGGTGGTGTCACCATGGTTGCTGACACAACGAACTCACCAACATCTCCGGTGATCGCTTGTGCTGGCCTCTATGGTCTTGATTGTGGTGAGCCAACTCCAGAGTACAAGCATGCTGTGCAATCGTCCTGGTACACAGGTCCATTCACAACATCGCTGCGCTGGCGTCATGTGGGTGCAGTTACGGCTGACCCAACGACACAAGCCTTCATTGGCGATCTGTCAGACAATATCGAAGCCACGAACTACTTTGATGTCACCTTCCAGTACGACATCACAGAAAACTTCGTGACTACACTTGGTGTGACCAACATCACCGATACAGACGTTCCGGTTCTCGGTTCGACTGCATCGGAGCAGGGCAACACCTGGCCTGCAACATACGACACCCTGGGTCGTCGTCTGTTCGTTGGCGGTACATTCCGCTTCTAATCCTCGCTTATGCGAAGATGAGGGAAGGGCGGGTCCTAGCGGGCCCGCCCTTTTCTTTTTTTAGATGAGTTTGACCGACCCTGCGTCGACAACAAGCCGCTTGAAAGCCTTTCTGCCGCATGCATAAGCAGCCCTATCAAGTTGAACCTGCCGCCTGGTCAGAATACTGGGACGACGGGGTAAATACGGCCCCGCAAGCATTGGGCAATGCGGGACTTGCAGATCAGCTAGGTCGTTTCTGGGCTGATATTTTTCTGCCGGTCTTTCAGAACGCCTCAAAGCCCATCCGGTTACTGGATGCAGCCTGTGGAACGGGTATTGTGGCGCAAACGGCTTCGCGTGCTGCACAATCCGCTTCTTTCAAAACGTTGGAGATTTGCCTGACCGATTATGCGCCCGGCGCTGTATCGGCAGCGCTGCGAAAGCCGGATTTGACGACGGCACACGGTTTCGTCGCCGACGCCCAAAAAATGCCCCTCAAGGCGGGTGTTTTTGATCTGGTCGTCAGCCAGTTCGGGCTTGAATATGCCGGGATTGATGGATTCACCTCGGCCATGGATGTGGTGGCGCCCGGCGGCAGCCTGCACTGTGTCTCGCACATTAAGGGCGGTGAGATCGCGCGGGAATGCGCGCAGAATCTCAGCGTTCTTGAGACGGCGCAAAATTCCGGTCTTCTCAAACACTTTATTGCACTCTTCCTGGCGATTCATGCGGGGCGGCCGGAGCGCCAGGTCGCAGGCTTGGCCCGTAAAGCGACGAAGGCGAGCGCTGATGTTCAAAAAGTCGTCCAGACCGCAAAGCCCGGCGGCGCGCGCGATCATGTGGTGCGCCTGCTCAATGACATGCAAAGCATCATGAACAACATCCGAAATTTTGCGCCCTCTGATATTGAAGCCTGGGTCGCGGGGCAGGCGGACAGTCTTGAGGCCTACCGTATACGTATGCACTCCATGGTGATGGCGGCACTGGATGAAGAGGCCGTCGACCGGTTGAAGGATGAATTTGGGCGGCGGGATTTCATTGATGTTTCGTTCAGGCCGATGGCCGGGAAGACCGATCAATCGCGGATTGCCTGGCTGCTCTCGGCACGCCGCGAATAAAGGCAAATCACACCGGGAGATCGGCTTGCACTGAAATGCTGTTATTTTTCGGTTTTCAAGCTGGGTGGGGCAGTGTAGAAGCCTGCGCTTCAGGTATGGCAGTAACGTTTGGGGCGTGTTACGACGCGCGCCCGCAATAGGGGTGTAGCTCAGCTGGTAGAGCATCGGTCTCCAAAACCGAGGGCCGGGGGTTCGAGTCCCTCCGCCCCTGCCATTGCGATTTTGGAGACGGCTTCCAATATAGCTGTCTGGATAGACGAGTAAGAATGACGCAACGTGACGACAATCAGGTACCTGCCAAAGCGGGAGATGCCACAGTGACCAAGCGCAAACGGACAAACCCGTTTCGCTTTATGTCACAGGTGCGTCAGGAAGCGCGCAAGGTCACCTGGACGACACGCCAGGAAACAATCGTATCGACGATTATGGTCCTGATCATGGCGACGTTCGCTGCTCTGTTTTTCTTCGTGGTTGATGCCGGCATTTCGACATCAATCGATTTCATTCTTGGCCTGGGTTCGTAGGGAGCGCGATTCAATGAGCGCGAAGTGGTATATCGTACACGCCTACTCGAACTTCGAGAAAAAGGTTGCTGACGCGATTCGGTTTGAAGCCGCGTCCCAGGGTCTTGAAGACAATTTCGAGGAAATTCTCGTGCCGACCGAGGACGTGGTCGAGGTTCGTAAGGGCCGCAAGATCAATGTCGAGCGCAAATATTTTCCGGGCTATGTTCTGGTCAAGGCCAATCTGACGGATGCGGCCTATCACCTGGTCAAGAACACCCCCAAAGTCACAGGATTTCTGGGCTCCGGCAACAAGCCGATGCCGGTGTCGGAAATCGAAGTGCGCCGGATTCTCGGGCAGATGGAAGACGATGCGGAGCGTCCGCGCCCGACGGTTCGTTACGACATTGGCGAGACGGTTCGCGTCATCGACGGTCACTTCCAGAGCTTCAATGGAATCGTCGAGGAAGTCGACGAGGACAATGCGGTTCTCAAAGTGGCGATCAATATTTTTGGCCGGGCAACCCCGGTCGAGCTGGAATACAATCAGGTCGAGAAAACGGACTGATTTGTTGTAAATCGGTGCGGGAGGCGACGGTGCAAGACCATACCGCCGCCGAACCGCGCCACCCTTTAAATGTCCCGTTTTTGCGGGACGAAATGGAGTAGGGACATGGCGAAGAAGATTAGCGGCTATATCAAGCTGCAAGTACCGGCTGGAGCGGCGAACCCGTCGCCACCAATCGGCCCGGCGCTCGGTCAACGCGGCGTCAATATCATGGAATTCTGCAAGGCGTTCAACGCGGCGACCGACAAGCTCGAAAAGGGCACGCCGATCCCGACCAA
>CAXBKM010000286.1:0-3215 GCA_963976265.1 uncultured Maricaulaceae bacterium | reverse complement strand
GACTGCCGCCCAATACCAGAATGTTGATTTGGCCGTCATCCGTGAGCGCCGGATAGCCGGCCGCGCGCGCCGCCAGAATGGGCTCGCGAACCGGGTTTCCCGTGATCAGGCGTTTGGTGTTTTTTGGCGCGCGGTCCAGACGTTCAAAGCCGCTGGCGACAAAACCGGCTTTGGCTGCAAAGACGCGATTGACCCGGCCCAGAACGGCATTCTGCTCGTGGATTGCGGTTGGCAATCCGGCGAGCCTGGCAGCCGCCAGCGCCGGAAAGGCGGGATATCCGCCAAAGCCTGCGACAACGTCCGGTTTCCAGTCTTTCACAATGGCCCTTGCCTGCCCCACACCCCTGGCGAGCGACAGCATGGCCTTGGCCAGGCGGATCGGGTTTTTCGTTGACGGGCTCGCCGCTTCGATAATGTCGACGGTTTCAGCCGGGAAATCTGCCGTGTGTTTCGCGCCGCGCGCATCGGTGATCAGGCGTACCGACCAGCCGCGCGCAATCAGCGCGTCGGCGGCCGCGCGAGCCGGGAAGACATGCCCCCCCGTTCCGCCCGCCGCCAGCAAAACACGCTTGCTCATAACCGTTGGCTCGATGCGTTGGGATTCATCGCATACGCCCCCGGACGGCGCCGCGTCAGGGCCAGCATCAATCCAGCCCCGAAAGCCAGCGCAATCATTGATGATCCGCCATAGGACACAAAGGGCAAGGTCATGCCCTTGGGCGGAATGAGATTGAGATTAACCGAGATATTGACCACCGCCTGCAAGGCAAACTGCAAGGCGAGCCCTGCCACGGCCAGTTGCGCAAAATGATCGGTCAGACGCATCGCATTGGTCCAGGCGCGCGCCACCAGAATGGCAAAGAGGCCAATAATGGACAGCGACGCCAGCAAGCCGAATTCTTCTGCCGCGACCGAGAATATGAAATCGGTATGCGCATCCGGCAACAGGCGTTTAACCTCGCCCTCGCCCGGACCCGCGCCCGCTATGCCACCACGCGAGATCGCCTCGATTGCCCGATCGATCTGATATGTGTCACCGGAATCGGGATCCAGAAAGCGCTCAATCCGGGACGCGACATGCGGCAGGAAAAACCAGGCCGCGGCCACACCGCTGATCGCTGCGCCGCTCAAACCAGCGACCCACGGCCATGACAGGCCTGCCGCAAAGAACACGCCACCAAAGCACAGCGTCAACAATACCGATTGACCGAAATCGGGTTGCAACATCAACAGGACCACACCGGTCATATAAAGACCGAAAGCGATTGCACGCCCGGGTACAGGCGCACCGCGCCGGCTTTCAGCAAACAACCAGGCCGCGATAACAATCAGGGACGGTTTCAAAAATTCAGAAGGCTGAACCGAAAATGGCCCGAAACGAAGCCAGCGCGCAGCGCCATTGACCTCGTGGCCGGCCACCAATGTCAAAACCATCAGGCCGAACGATCCCGCCAAAACCAGAACCGACAAGCGTCGAACGCCGCGCGGATTGAGCGCCGATACGCCCACCAATGTCATGAGGCCCAGCACGGCAAAGAAGCTGTGCCTGAAAATGAAATGAAAGGGATTGCTCAGGCGCAAGCGCTCGGCTGCCGCCGGGCTGGCGGCCAGCGACAGGATCAATCCGACCGCGACCAGCGCCAGCACAATAAAGAGCAGTGTGCGGTCCAAACCGCGCCACCAATCATTGAATGCGCGCGCCGATCCAACAATCATGCGTCACCCCTGGATGTCTGCCCCAGACGGGCCTGTACGAAAATTCGAAACATGTCGCCGCGATGCTCGTAACTTCTGAACTGGTCAAAACTCGCGCAAGCAGGTGAAAGAAGAATGACCGGCGCCTTTCGCCCCCCCGATGCAGCATCGCGCGACGCCAGATCAACCGCCGCTTCCAATGTCTTGGCATCGGTGTGAGCCAGCTTGTCGCCCATCACTTTGGCGAAGGCGGGCGCGGCATCGCCAATCAGATAAGCCTTGGCAATCCTTGGATAGAATTTTTCCAGACCGCCAATGCCGTCCGACTTCGCTTCACCTCCGACAATCCAGTAAATATCGTCATAGCAGCCCAGAGCCTGCGCAGCGGCCTCGCCATTCGTGGCCTTGGAATCATTGACGTAGAGAATGTCGCCGCGTTGCCCGACCCGTTCGAGCCGATGCGGCAGGCCGGGAAAGGTCTTGATCGCGGCGGCGATTTTGCGACCGTCCAGCCCGAGCGCGCGCACCGCAGCATAGGCCGCGGCAGCATTTTGCCCGTTATGGCGTCCGGGCAAGGCAGGCGCGTCGGCCATCTGCATCACCGTGCCTGAATGCGCATCAAGACCGTCATAGAGTTCCCCGCCAATGGCGTAGACACCCCTGCTGAGCGCGCGACCTGATGAAATCGGAACAATTGATCGCCCATTGGCCGCCATCAGCTTGGTACAGAGCGCCGAGCTGTGCTCATCATCCACGCCAATCACCACGGTGTCGCCGGGGCGCTGATTGTTGAAGATGCGCGTCTTGGCGGCGACATAGCCCGCCATATCGCCATGCCGATCGAGATGGTCTGGTGAGATATTGAGAAAGATCGCCAAATCGCAGCGCAGGCTGTGCGCCAAATCAAGCTGGTAGGAAGACAACTCAACGACAAAAATCGCGCCGGGCTTGGGCGGTGCCAATCCCAGGATCGCATCGCCAATATTACCGCCCACGCGAACATCGCGGCCACTGGCTTTCAGAATATGACCGATCAGCGCCGTCGTAGTCGACTTTCCGTTCGTGCCGGTAATGCCGATAATTTTCGGGCGTTGGTCTTCGGGAAGCGCATTTACTTCACCCGCGAATAATTCAACATCACCAATGACAGGCACATCGACCGAACGCGCCAAATCGACCAGGCGATGCGGTTTGGGATGGGTCAAGGGTATCCCCGGCGACAGAACGAGTGCGGCTATATCGCCCCAGTCACGCCGCCCTGGATCATCCAGCTCTATGCCCGCCGCTTCTGCCTTTTCCCGATTGGATTCATTGTCATCCCAGGCCGACACGTCTGCGCCGCCTGCACGCAAGGCCGCAACGGTCGCAAGGCCCGACCGGCCGAGCCCCAGCACGGCGACGCGTTGCCCGTCATATGTGCGCACCGGGATCATGCCAGGGACCTATCTCAGCTTCAGGGTGGAGAGGCCAATCATCGCCAGGATGACGGCGATGATCCAGAAGCGGATCACAATTGTGGG
>CAXBKM010000285.1:0-3216 GCA_963976265.1 uncultured Maricaulaceae bacterium | reverse complement strand
GAAGGATGGGCAGAAGACGGCATCGCCAGGGCGGATTTCCCAAGCCATCAAGGGCAGCACAATGGCTTCGGTACCGTTTGCACAACCCAGAGCGTGCGATGCGCCAGAGAATTCAGCCAACTGGCTCTCAAAGGCTTTGACCTCAGGACCCATGATGTATTTGCCGTCTTCGATGACCCGAAGAACAGCGGACTCAATCTTGTCCTTGATGCGGGCGCGTTGGGCTTGAAGGTCGATGAACTGCATGGAAGTAATCCTGTCGTCTGTAGAGTGTCTTGCGGGGTGTTCTGCCCGCGTTATGTGCATCGTTTGTGACGATTGCGCCAGAAAGGGCAGTTCACACTTGATGTCAAAGGGTTTTCGTTTCGTGATATCAGCCGTTTGACGCCTGAATGAGGACATCGAGAACGCGCAAGGCTTCATCAGCGTCTGTCAAAGCCGCATGCTCACCGGCACAGGCGGTGAGGAAATGCGAGCACTCGGTCCGCAAGGGTTCGTCATCACCATAAGGGATGGGCTCGGCATCAGCTTTGGTGGGCGTCGGAACCGGACCAGACGTATCCACGGCGTGGCGGTACAGGCGCAGCTTTTGCGCGGGATCGTTTTCAGAGTCCTCGAATACAGCCATGCCGGTTTCGCCGACCACGGTCAGGCGGTGTTCCTTGAAAGGGTGCAGCCAGCTGGCAAAGACATGCGCGCGGCCACCACCGGGGAATTGCATATCGACGCGGCATTCATCTTCAATGCCGTCGGTGACAAAGGACCCGCCCGTGCCGGACACGGCGCTGGGGGCTTCGCCGAAAAGCGCGAGCAGCATTGAAACGTCATGCGGCGCGAAGCTCCAAAGCGCGTTTTCCTCGGTGCGGAATTTTCCAAGCGAGCAGCGATGTGAGTAAGCGTAACGGAGTTTGCCAAGACCGCCGCCCTTGACGAATTCACGCAAGGCCACGAATGCCGGGTGATATTGCAGCAGATGGCCGACCATCAGGATTTTACCGGCCTTTTCGCCAGCGGCCTTCATGCGGTGACCTTCGTCCATCGTCATGGAAATCGGCTTTTCGACAAAGACATGCTTGCCGGCATCAAAAGCGCGAACCGCCAGGTCGGCGTGCAACTCGGCAGGCGCGGCGATGACCACGGCATCAATCTCGTCGCTGGCGATCGCTTCGTCGAAACTCAGCGCCTTGACGCCATACTGGTCAGCAAATTTGGCAGCTGTTGGGGCGTGAGGATCGACGACCGCGCGTAGCGCACCGAGCTCGGCGAAATTACGGACATGGTTTTTGCCCCAATGCCCACACCCAATTACGGCCACTTTAATATCGGTCATATCTGCCCTCTGGCTTGTCAGTATTGCGGCCTATTGTGCGCCGCAGCGAACCCTTTGCGGGCGCGTATACAGGGTGATAAGTGCGGGGTAAAGTGGTGTCGCTTCACCGGCGAAATCTAAGCGGAAGCGGTTTCGCAATCGGCGGTTTCCGGCAATGTGATGTTGAACGCCTTGTTGAGGGCACCGACCGCTTCGCCGCGCGCAGGCAAGAGTGAGGCTTTCAGCGCGTCGAGCACGCATTCAGGCGCGAAAGCCGCGACCTTTGTCAGTGCCGACAAATGGAAATACTCATCTGATTCGGACCGGAAGAGCGCAACTTTATCGTCCACGCTCCAGGTAAATTGTGTCGAATGGCCAAACAGGTTGATCGGCCAGCGCAGCGATAAATCGAGTTGAATGGGCGCGCCTGAGACAACGGCATTTTCGATTTTCTTCGACCAGCCCATTTTTCTCAAACCCTTATCGCCAGCCGGAACGGTCCGGGCGATACCGGAATCGACAGGCAAACCGGTCAGGGTAATTGCGTCCGCATCGATACCAATATCGACATGAAACCCCTCACCATAGGGCGCGGCGCCTGATTGTGCGGCCTTCACGAGCCCAAGGAGCAAAACAGATTTGAGCATGTCGGCGGTCAGGATACGGTTGTCGGCCCGGTATTCCGGATTGCGTAGCCAGATATCGATCAAGCGTCGATAGGCTGGAATCGCCAAGGCCAGCCGCATGGCGGCGCGGCCCTTGGCAAATTTGGTGAGGGGCTCACCACCCGTTCGCCGCAACAGGGCACCGATAATGGGGGTTCGCAGCAAGGCGGCCGACTTCAATGCCTCGCGCCGCAGACGCTGGCCTTCGCCATCCTTCGTATGATGGTGGCCCTGCGGCGTGAAGAAGAGAACCTGATTGAACCGTTCCGTCATCATGGCATTAAAGGCGTCCATGTTCGCCGGTTCAGACCGGTCCACCGGTTCGGCATGCTGTTCGATTATCGTGTCAAACCGTTCAACAAATTTTTCGGCTCGAAATTCATCACTTGCAATCAGATGGTCATGGGCTCTGTCGGCAATGTCACTGCAAAGCTTGCGATCCTTGATCTGTGCCGCGACCTCATCAAGGTTGGAATAATCCGGTGCAATCGGAATGTAGTGTTCGCCAGCGGTCAAATAGCCACCATATTCGCCTTCGACCATCGCCATCGTTGCACCCGTCGCGGCATATTCGAAATGCCGGGGTGAAACGGTATCGATTTTCATTTTACCTTCGTAACGGGCGAGGATTTTCTTATAGACGTCATCAAAAGTGGCATGCGGGTTTTCAACGCGATATTTGTGTTCGGCTTCAATTAGTTTGCCATTCAAATCAACAATGCTGGTCCCGCTGGGTGAGCCCAGCTGAACGCGTGTTGAACGCAGGAAGTTGAGCCAGTCGTCGCCGACGAGGCGGTCGTCTTCCAGATAGGAAATGTTGTGCGACAGGCCTTCGCGTTCGCACAATTGGGTCATCTCATGGGCAATACGAATTTTATGCTGCCCCATGAGGCCCATATAATAAATCGGTGGGCGCCCTCGATAGCCGACATCCCATTTGCGAGAGCCACGCGCGCGCATGCCGGGCTGTCTAAGGCTGTCCGACACATAGCCGGTCAGATTTTGATGAACTTCACGCAGGCTGGGTATTTTCTTTTTGGGATAAAAGGCGTCGAAGTCACGCTCTGCCGCGCAGGTGAACATCAGATTGATGCCCATTTTTGCCATCATCGCATTGAAATGACGCAGATACTGGAACTCGTCCTGAAGAAAAAGAACCTTGAGGGCCTTGATCTTCTTGATCGCTTTGATCTGTTCAGGTGACAAAGCCGGAAGCCAAAAATTATGGGTAAAAACAACGAC
>CAXBKM010000284.1:0-3223 GCA_963976265.1 uncultured Maricaulaceae bacterium | reverse complement strand
GCGGCTGTCACAGCAGCCAATGATCAGCGTATGCGGTTTCTGACCACGCGCCGCCAAGGCCTCAAACCGCATGCGCTGGGTTTGAAATGCGTTGACGCGAAAGCGGTTAAATCCGTCGGCAAGTTCTGTGGGGATATTCACTTAGGCGTCACCCGGTGTCTTCCAGGAATTCACATAATCGCGATTCTCGACCGAAGCGACATCATCGGCGACATCCAGCGGATCGCGCGTATCGATCATGACGGCGTATTCGTCTGTCGCGCGCTTGGTCTGGGTCAGCATGTTTTTCAGCGCTTTGGGATGCGGGCCATGCGTGAAGCCCGCCGGGTGGAAGGTCATCATACCGGCATCGATATTGTCCCGGCTGAAGAAGTCGCCCGCATGGTAGAACAGCACTTCATCATAATCGTCATTATTGTGGAAGAACGGAACTTTCAAAGCGCCGGGATCGGTTTCGAACGGACGCGGCGCAAAGGTGCAAACCACAAAGCGGTCTGACAGAAACGTCGTGTGTGCGCTCGGCGGCAAATGATAACGATCGCTCAAAAGCGGGCGAATATGGCGCACATTCAGGCGCACCGGAGCCAGTTCGCCATGCCAACCCACCGCATCGAGCGGATTATAGGGATAGGTGATACGACTGACCTGGCCACGCTTTTTGACCTCCACAACCCATTCATGATCCGCATCGTTTTGCTGGGCCAAAAAGGCTTCATTCATGGTCGGTGCGTCGAGAATCGCCGGGTCAAACACGGCATGGGGGCCAGCCAGTCCGCGATCGGGCAATGTGTAATGGGTGTTGGTTGCCTCGATCATCAAAATTGACATCGGTTCGGACGGTGACAAACGCCACATCGTGCCGCGCGGCAGATAGATATAATCGCCCGCTTCGACTTCCAGATGTCCAAAGTCACTAAACATATCCGCCTTGCCGGTGTGAATGAAGAGGAGCTGATCGCCATCTCCATTTCGCGCCAGTGCCGGCATCGCCTCGGCCAGTGTCCAGAAGCGGATATCGGTCGCACTGTTGTGCAGTACAGCTTTGGACGCCCAGGGGGACGGGTCCGCAGCGTTCAATTTGGTCAGGTCAAACGCATGCGGTTGGAGCGGTCCTTCGAAACTGGTCCAGCCTGTCGGCGGGCGTTTGTGGTGCAGGAATGCCGCGGGCCCAAAGAAGCCTTCCTTGGACATCTCGCGCTCATAGGTGCCTTCGGGCAAGTCAGCGTGCGCCTGACGCGACGCATTGCCCTCAACGCGCGACGCGTAAATCCATTTCCGATTACCCATGGCATCCAACTCCCTTAAGACGATCTGCGCGCAAACTAGTTACATTTGAAACTAAATGGAAGACTTGTCTCGTTGGACAACCGGAAAGAGTGCGAACAAAATTTGCCCGGCAAACCCAGTGGCGCCATCCAATGTCGCCAATGCACACACAAACGTAATGACCGATTGGCCTTGAAACGCTGCGGCCAACGCATATTCGGCCAAGATCAGGAGAATGAACGCGCTCACGCCCATCACGGCACGTGCCGCAAAAACAGCGGGCAAGCCGAATTGGCGAAGCACCCAACGACACACAAACCAGGATGCGGTCAAAATGAACGGCAACTCGATGAGCACAGCGGTAAGCGCGCCGAAATGGGGCGTCACAAAAACAGTGCGGATCGTGCCGAGCACAAAACCCACTGCGAACACGATCGCAAAATAGACAAGACCTGCGCCTAGCGCCCTCATGCCACTTGGCGGACCGGGATATTCATGGCGATTGAAATGCGTTCGCCAGCGCCCTTGTGGGGTCGGACCGCATGCATCAACCAGGATGGGAATATGACAAGCTTGCCCGCCTCGGGTCGAATATGGACCTGCGATAGCGGCGCACCGTCGGCAGGCCGGTCGCCCAATGCGACGTCGCCCGCCGTCATGCGGTTCATCGGAAAACGCGGATCCAGCATGACCAATTCACCGCCATCGGGGTCGCCGCCGTCATCGACATAGAATACGGCTGACCACAGCGAGCTGGGGTGCGCGTGCATCTGGTTGGATGCATCGGCCGGGGAGATATTCGCCCACATATCCATGCCGAATTCGAAACGAGGCTCGCCGTCCGGGCGGCGTCCCATATCGTGGGTGAAGCGCGCACAGGTCTCGATCGCCGTACGTGCCAGCAAGGCCGTCGCCTCACCGCCCCAATCAAGCATCTGCGTGTCCGAATGCCAGCCCAGAATATTCGAGCGCGCGATACCCGGATGACTGGCACGCCTTGCCAAAATCGCCTGTTTGAGCGGCGCAATCAGCGCCTGAGCACTGACTGGTTTGGCCTCAATCAATGACGCGCGGTACATGCCCGCCGTATTGAAACTCCAGACCGCCTCACCGCGCGTCAGAACGATGACACCGCCATCGCCGCCCAACTCGGTCAACAAGCCCTGAATGACGTGGTCAGCCGCATCCTGCGCCGGGCTGGCCTGGTCCTGCGCATCGCGGTCCATAATCTCGATCTCGTGACAGATGCGCGCGGCCACATTCAACCGGATAAAATATTCGCCGGTGCCGGTCGCGGACACACCACAGCCATCCGTTGCATAGGTACCCGCTCCGATAATCGGCGAATCTCCGACCCGGCCCCAGCGCTTGGCGGTCAGCCCGCCTGTCGACGTTCCCGCAGCAAGATTGCCGTCCTGATCCATCGCGACCACGCCGACCGTGCCAAAGCGATGTTCACGATCAAGACGCTCCAGCATTGTATGATCGACAGGCTCGGGCTCGGGCGCACCATCAGGACGCTCCGGCACAGGCAGGCCTTGAGCCGTCAGGGCGCGTTCCATCGCCTGCCAGCGACGCTCTGTGAAGAAATAGGCCGGGTCAACAAAGTCCATCCCCTGCTCTTGCGCAAACAGCTCCGCCCCATCGCCGGTAAACATCAAATGGCGCGAGTTTTCCATGACCGAACGCGCCAGTGTGATGGGGTGCTGAATTCGCGTGACGCCCGCAACGGCGCCCGCATTCATCGTCGCACCATCCATGATGGAGGCATCCAGTTCATTTTGCCCGGCAGCCGAAAACACCGCCCCGCGCCCGGCATTGAATAGCGGGTCATCTTCCAGTTCGCGAATGACCGCCTCAATCGCGTCCAGCGATGATCCGCCTTCGGAGAGTATCGCGGAACCGGTTTCAAGTGCGTGCGCCATGGCCGCGCGATAGGCGGCATCGGTTTTGGCAT
>CAXBKM010000283.1:0-3225 GCA_963976265.1 uncultured Maricaulaceae bacterium | reverse complement strand
CCGAGGCGAAGGGCGATGCCAGCAACGCCCAAAAGCGCTGCGTCGAGGATGATGACCGTGTAATTGAAGGGCTCAAGGCCAATCAACAGACCGCTTTGCTGGTGCTCAACAAGATCGATCAGATCCGCCGCGATGATTTGTTTGCGATCACGCAGGACTTGAATGACACCGGCGTGTATTCGCAGATTTTCATGATCAGCGCCCAGTCAGGCGATGGCGTCGCAGATCTCAAAAAAGTACTGGCCGATGCCATGCCGGAAGGCCATTGGCTCTACCCGGAAGATCAGGTCGCCGATGTACCACAGCGTGTTCTGGCTTCGGAGATCACGCGCGAGAAAGTCTATCTGCGCCTGCACGAAGAACTCCCCTACATGTCGACTGTCGAGACTGAATCCTGGCGTCCATTGAAAGACGGGTCGGTGCGGATCGAGCAGCGCATTTTCGTCGAACGCGACTCCCAGAAGCCGATCGTGCTCGGCAAGAAGGGCGCGACAATCAAGAAGATTGGCGAACTGGCGCGCGCCGATATGGAAGACGCTTTTGGTCGCCGCGTGCACCTTTTCCTTCAGGTACAGGTTCAGACAGGTTGGGCGGAAAACCGCAATCGCTATACCGCCATGGGCCTGGAGTTCGACGTCTAGTTTGATGGAATGGACTGGCTCCGGGATTGTGCTTGCGGTTCGCCCTCATGGCGAGACCAGCGCGATTGTGGAATTGTTGACGGAGGAACAAGGCCGTCATGCCGGTCTGGTGCGCGGTGGTCGCTCGCGCACGACACGGCCATTGCTCCAACCGGGCAATATCGTACGTGCGGTGTGGCGCGCGCGCCTGGCCGACCATCTGGGCAATTTGAGCATTGAAGGCGAGTATCTCCGCGCCGGTGAATTCATGGACGATGCATTGGCCTTGTCGGGTCTCAATGCGGCCTGCGCGATTGCGTGTGCGGCTTTGCCTGAACGCGAAGCTCACCCGGAAGTGTTTGCCGCATTCCATGTTTTTCTGGACGCGCTTGGCGATCCGGATGTCTGGCCCGCGCTTTATGTGAGGTGGGAAGCCGGATTACTGTCTGATCTGGGATATGGTGTCGATCTGCGCCGCTGCGCCGTGACCGGCGCGACCGAGGGTCTGACCCATGTCAGCCCGCGCTCAGGGCGCGCGGTTTGCGCCGCAGAAGCCGAGCCCTATAAGGACAAATTGCTGGTTTTGCCGAAATTCCTGCGTGATCCGGAAGCCGGGCTTGAAGACGGCGATATCGAGAATGGCCTGAAACTCACCGGGTTTTTCCTGCAGCGCCGCGTCCTCTGGCCGACAGACCGCGACCTGCCGGACTCGCGCCAGCGTTTGATCGACCGGTTAAGGGAGGCCGGACGGCTTTAGGCATCTGGATCAAGCGTCGTTAGTAGTTGGCGCAAGGCGTTCTCATACTGCCGTTTTTCAAACAAGAACGGGCCAAATCCGGAGTAATCGCGTGACTCGCGAAATGGCTGGAAAAAATCAGTCCATTCAACAGTTTTCTGATTTGAATCGACGCGGCAACTCAAAGGCCAACATCCGACCTCGCCGCACTCGCAAGCCAACACAGCGATGGGATTGGAGGTTGATGATACGGGAGAGTGGCCACGGCCAAAAAAATAGCTGCGCAATACTCCAAACTGATAGAATTGTGGCGTTAAGCCCCCATACCCGCCTGCCGGATCAGTATATCCATTTTCAGTTTCGAAGATTGTGACAAGTTCGTCGAGTGAACTGCCATCTATACACGGGATAAAACCTGGATGCCCGCAGCATCAGTTATAACTTTGAAGGAGAGTTTGTTGGGTGTCATGTCTACAAGCTGCATTTGAGCTTGTTGTGCTGTCAATCGGCTTGCTGAGCGATCCCCGCGCCATGATTGGTTAAACCCTCTATCCTCTAAGAGTACGAATCACCTTGCGGGGACATGATGGGCGAGCGGGTAACGCCGGACGGCGGCGAGATTTTTGAAGAACCCTTCGATGAGGCGCTTTCCAAGCGCTATCTCGCCTATGCGTTGTCGACCATTACGCAGCGCGCATTGCCCGATGCTCGCGACGGGATGAAGCCCGTGCATCGGCGTATTTTGCACACAATGCGCCTGCTCAAGCTCAACCCCGAAGAAGCGTTCAAAAAGTCTGCCCGCGTGGTCGGTGATGTGATGGGCCGCTTCCATCCGCATGGCGATCAGGCGATTTATGACGCCATGGTCCGCCTGGCGCAGGATTTTGCCTCACGCTATCCGCTGGTCGAAGGGCAGGGTAATTTCGGCAATATCGACGGCGATAATGCCGCCGCCATGCGTTACACCGAAGCGCGCCTGACCCGCGCCGCTGAACTTCTCCTGCAGGATATCGATCAGGGCACGGTTGAGTTTCGTGACACCTATGACGGGACGGATGAAGAGCCTCTCGTTTTGCCCGGCGCCTTCCCGAATTTGCTCGCCAATGGCTCGACCGGAATTGCAGTGGGCATGGCGACATCCATTCCGCCCCACAATGCCTATGAGCTGTGCCGCGCGGCCCGCGCCATCATCGCTGATCCCGATGTGACAACAGCAGCTTTGCTGAAATTCGTTCAGGGACCGGATTTTCCAACCGGCGGTCTTTGCGTCGAACCGCGCACAGCGATCCGCAATGCCTATGAAACGGGACGCGGCGGTTTTCGTTTGCGGGCCATCTGGGGCGCGGAAGAATATCTGGGCGGTGAATGGAGCCGGGTTGATTTCAGGGATAAAACGCCGGACGAGATCGACGCTTATCTCAATGCGCGCAATAAATGGCGCATCGTCGTCGATGAAATTCCCTATCAGGTTCAAAAATCCAAACTGATTGAGCGGATCGCGCAATTGCTCGAGGCCAAGAAAGTCCCGTTGCTGGATGATGTGCGTGATGAGTCCGCCGAAGATATCCGGGTCATTATCGAGCCAAAAACCCGTCTGGTTGCGCCATCCCTGTTGATGGAATCGCTGTTCAAGCTGACCGAGCTCGAGACACGGATATCGTTGAATCTCAACGTTCTGGATGCGTCCGGAACACCGCGAGTCATGGGCCTGAAAGAAACCCTGAAAATCTGGGTCGACCATCGCCGCGATGTTATTGTGCGCCGCGCTCAGACTCGCCTGGGCAAGGTTGAAGACCGGTTGGAAGTGCTGGCCGGCTACATCATCGTCTATGCCGATCTGGACGAGGTGATCCGCATCATTCGCTTTGA
>CAXBKM010000282.1:0-3229 GCA_963976265.1 uncultured Maricaulaceae bacterium | reverse complement strand
CCGGGTCTATTCCAGGTCCACAAGTGATTGAAATCTGGGACGGGCAGCAATGGCGTTCCTATGATTATTGCCGCGCCCGTGGCGGCTGTACGGCGAACACACCGCCACCTGAATATACGCCGCCTCCAAACTATACGCACACATCAGGCGGCGGACACATTCCGCGCCGCGTGGCGGATTGCCCGGATGGTACACGCCGCGAAACGCCGCAAGATGGCGGCGACCCATTTTGTGTTGTGATCCATGGTGGCGGGTCCAATTATCGCTCGGCTGACTACTATGAGCCGGCACCGCGACATGTCGAAACACCGACCTATCGCATTGAAACGCCGCGCCATGTCGAGCCGCCCACCTATCACATCGAAGCGCCCCGTTACGTTGAGCCGCCTCGCTATGTGGAACCACCACGTTATGTAGAGCACCGTCCCGCACCGCATCCGGCGCCCTGTGGGGCCAGCCGTCAAATTCATTATGAAAGCACAGGCTGCGGCGGGTATCAGGCGGATTATCGCCAGACCGATTACAGCTATCGCGAAAGCCACAGCTATAATCGTGAATGGTATGGCCAGGACGGTCGCTATTGGCGCGTGGTCGATGTACGCGGCCATGGCCGAGATGCCTGTCCCTGTTCGCGCCGCGATTATGGCTATTCATCCTGCGACCATCGTCATGAATCCGATTATTCTCACCGCGAAGAATCCTATGGATACTATCAGGACGGCTATTACAGCGACGATCTGGCGTGGAATTACGCCGGTGTTCGTTCACCGGTTTATTATGGCGGTGGAGGCGGCGGTGCGCCGCGTGTCTTTGGCAGTCTGAACCTGCCCAGCGCCGGGGCTGGAGCACGGTCTTTTGCGGGCGCCGGCTCGAATGCAGGCGCGACAGCCACAACCAATGTGCGGACCAATACGCGCGTTAATGTGAATGTTGGCGTGCGCGGCGGGTATCGCGGCGGCGGCCATGGCGGTGGACACCGTGGTGGTGGTCATCGCGGTGGAGGCCATGGCGGTGGGCATGGCGGGGGTGGTGGCTCCGGCCACTAAACCTCCGGCCAGACTACAGGCTACAGCCCGCGAATTTCATCCTGAATCTGACGTGCCGCTTCGGCAGGGTCTTCGGCGGCATTGATGGGCCGACCAACAACGATATGGGTTGCGCCCGCTTTCAGGGCATCCGACGGCGTTGCGATACGCGTCTGATCACCCGCCGCCGACCCGGTTGGGCGGATACCTGGCGTCACGATCTGGAGCTGGTCACCAAAGCGCTCACGGATCTCTGCCGCTTCATGCGGGCTGGCAACGACGCCATCGACACCACATTCGATCGCCTGCTCGACACGGCGCATCACCAGATCGCGCGCACCATAGGCATATCCCATCTCCTTGAGCATGGCATCGTCATAGGATGTCAGGACCGTCACGCCGAGGATTTTCAGATGCGGATCATCGCCGCGCCCCGCGACAGCAGCGCGCATGACGGCCGGTTCGGCATGGACGGTCAGGAAATCGGCCCTGGCGCGCGTGACGGTACGGGTGGCCTTTTCAACCGTGGCCGGAATGTCGTGCAATTTGAAATCGAGAAATATTTTCGCGCCGCGTGATTTTAGCGCGATGGCCAAATCCATCCCGCCAATGGGCAGGAGCTGCAGCCCGATTTTGTAAAAGGACACGATACCGCCCAGGCGGTCAGCGAGGGCTTGAGCGGCCGCAATATCGGGCAGATCAAGTGCGACAATCAGCTTGTCGGAGGATGGATTTGTCATGGCAAGCGCAGGCTTTAAACCGCGTCGCGCATCAGAAGCAAGCGCAAACCGAGCACACCGAAGGCCGTCGCTGCAATTGCATTCAAGCCCCGACGCCAGGTTTTGGACCGGACAAGATGGTCGCGCGCGGCTCCGGCTGAAAAGGCGATGATCAGCAAGATGCAGGATCCGATGGTAAAGAAAATCAATCCCAGAATGATAATCTGAAGCCAGACCGGACCGACAGAAGGATTTGTAAATTGCGGTAGAAAGGCAATGAAGAACAGACCGATCTTGGGATTGAGCAGATTGGTCATCAGGCCGCGCCGATAAGCCGATGACAGGCGTTTTGCCGCGTCGGCCCTTGGCGTGGCATCGATATGGCGCACGGTCTGGATAGCCAGGAAAACAAGATAGGCACCGCCAATCCAGCGAATGACCGTCAGGGCGTGTTCAGACGTCGACAACAGGGCTGCGAGCCCCATGGCTGTTGCGCCAACCCAGAACAGGCCGCCTGTAATAATCCCGGCGGCCGCCGCAAGCCCGCCCCGCCAGCCTTGGGTCGCCGCTGTCGCCATGGTGAACACCATGTCGGGTCCCGGGGCTATTGCCAGTGCCACCGCTCCCGCCAGAAAAAGCGGTAGAATTGAAGTGTCGATCATGGACGCGACGCCGAACGCCGTGCCATTTGCAGAATAATCCATTCGCCGACCGGATCGGGCAGGATGCGCGCCGCGCCGACCATGAATTTATACCAGGCCCCCGGCACACGCACGGCGACATTGCGCTCAACCGCGTCATAGGCGGTCGTCGCGACATCTTCGGCCTTCAGCATCCAGTAATCGGGCAGGCGCGAGACAGAGGCCCGCGCACCATTGACGTCGTGAAACTCTGACCATGTATAACCCGGGCAAATGGCGGTCACATGCACGTTTTTGCCCATCATTTCGGCTTTCAGGCTTTGCGACAGCTTGATCAGCAGGCTTTTGGCGCCCGGATAGACCGAGCCGGAATACTGGGTATGGCCCGGCGAGACCGGCAAGAGCGCTGATACCGAGGAGATATTGATAATCCGGCCAAAGCCGCGCTCTTCCATGCCGGGCAGAATTAGATGAATAAGTTTGAGATAGCTGGTCACCATCAGGCGCAGAAATTTTTCCTGATCGGACCATTTGGTCTGTGTGTAGACCCCGTTGAGGCCCACACCGGCATTATTCACCAGACCATCAATCTGGCGGCCCTCATCGGTGATGAATTTGACGATGGCGTCGGGCGCATTGGCTTTGGACAGATCGGCGGGAATAATCAGGCTGTCGACCCGGAACTGGGCTTTCAGCTCGGCGGCGAGATCCTTCAACCGGTCTTCGCGGCGCGCGACCAGCGCCAAATCCCAGCCCCTGGCCGCGAATTGGCGCGCGAGCGCGGCTCCGATGCCCGAACTGGCACCGGTCACGAGAACGAGTTTGCGGGTCATGGGCGATGTCC
>CAXBKM010000281.1:0-3235 GCA_963976265.1 uncultured Maricaulaceae bacterium | reverse complement strand
ACGCGGACCAAAACCCGCTTGCCATTGACGTCAGCGTCTTCAATGCGGCGAATTTCAGCCATTGATCATCTCCCGCGTAATACGAAGTTAGAGAAACTTACCCATTGCGGCGGTCGTGTCGATCATCCGGCAGGCGAAACCCCACTCATTGTCGTACCAGGTCATGACCCGGGCCAGTCGGCCGTCGATGACATTGGTCTTGTCGATGGCGACGATGGATGACCGGCTGTCGTGATTATAGTCAATCGACACCAGCGGAATGTCGTCATAGCCCAAAACGCCCTTCATCGGACCATCGGCAGCTGCGCGGATCGCTGCGTTGATCTCCTCGGCGCTGGTCTCCCTGGACGGGGTAAACACCAGATCTATCAATGAGACATTCGGTGTCGGCACGCGGACCGCAGCCCCATCCAGCTTTCCAACGAGCTCGGGCAGGACAAGGCCAACAGCCTTGGCCGCACCGGTTGTGGTCGGCACCATCGACATCGCCGCTGAGCGGGCACGGTGCAGGTCTTTGTGATTGCGGTCCAGTGTAGGCTGGTCACCAGTATAGGCGTGAATCGTCGTCATGTGACCGCGCTCGATACCCACTGAGTCGTTCAGAACCTTGGCAACCGGCGCGAGGCCGTTCGTCGTGCAGGATGCATTCGACACAATGATATCGTCAGCAGTCAGCTCATCATGATTGACGCCATAAACGATGGTTTTGTCGGCATTCTTGGCCGGTGCTGAACACAGGACACGCTTCGCGCCTGATTCAATGTGGGCCACCGACGCTTCCTTGGAGTTGAACTTGCCGGTGCATTCCAGAACGATGTCCACGCCGAGATCGCCCCAGGGCAGTTGGCTGGGGTCGCGATTTGAAACTTTCTGGATTTTGCCGAACCCGCCATCAATCCAGTCGTCACCGACGGTGATCTTGCCCGGATAGCGACCGTGGACACTGTCATAGGTCAGGAGGTGCGCATTGGTTTCCGGTGTCGAGGAATCATTGATCGCCACGACTTCAACTTCGCCCCAGCGCTGTTCTTCCAGAACGGCACGCAGAGCCAAACGGCCAATCCGGCCAAATCCTGTAATCGCTACCCGAACCGCCATACGAAAACTCCTTACTCTGATCCGGCAGACGCGCGCCTGCCATTCTTAAAGATTTGCGCGCCGTTTAGCCTCTCTCAGGCTCCACGTCCACCGGCACCCATCGCCGTGAGACAGCGTTCGAGCGAGTCACGCCAGTCGGGCAATCGTACATCATAATCGCGCTGCGCCTTGGTCAGATCGAGCCGCGTATCGCGCGGGCGCGCGGCGGGCGTCGGATA
The DNA here is from genome assembly GCA_963976265.1 of uncultured Maricaulaceae bacterium. GTDB lineage: Bacteria > Pseudomonadota > Alphaproteobacteria > Caulobacterales > Maricaulaceae > Hyphobacterium. The sequence continues at coordinate 1,919 of CAXBKM010000281.1, read as the reverse complement.
ATCTGACGTTGGAATACCTTCGACATGGGCTTTCAGGCCTGCGCCGTGAATGGCTGCTTCGGCAAAATCCCGCCAACTTGCTTCGCCATCATTGGCAACGTGCAGAAGCCCCCCATCCGCCCCGGATCGCAGCGATTGCGACAGGCTGAGCAAAGCGACCGCCAATGCCTCCGCCTCGGTCGGTCGACCAATCTGGTCGTTGACGACATTGAGATGATCGCGGTCGGCCGCAAGCCGAAGCATGGTGCGCACGAAATTCGTGCCTTCGGCCGCATAAATCCATGATGTTCGCACGACGAGAGCGTTTGGGTGCGCGGCCAGTACGCCGGTTTCGCCCAATGCCTTGGAGCGACCATAGACATTGACCGGTGAGACCGTGTCGGCTTCCAGATAGGGCGCGCCTTTCAATCCGTCGAATACGTAATCGGTAGAAATCTGGATAAAGGGCAGGCCCATCGCTTCGGCAGACCGGGCGAGCGCGACGGCGCCTTTATGGTTGATCGCGTCGGCTCGTGCGGCATCGTTTTCGGCTTTGTCCACGGCAGTATAGGCTGCGGCATTGATGACAACATCAGGCGACACGCTCGCAAACAAATCACCAAGACCAGTGGGATGTTCCAGATCAATTTGCGGGCGTCCGACACCGATCACGTCATGGCCCGCTTGTGCGCCGCGCACTGACAATGCCCGCGCGACCTGGCCAGTCGATCCGATTACCAGCAAACGCATGGCGCTAGCCGCTCCAGACAAAGCCGTGCTGCGCATCTTTCAAGGCGGGCGCATCGCGATCTTCGTCTTTCAGCAGGGCGGTCGACACATCAAACGGCCAATCAATGCCCAGATCAGGGTCGTTCCAGCAAATGGTCCCTTCGTGGTCGGGCGCGTATTGGCCATCGACCTTGTAGGCGATTTCGGTGTCGTCGGTCAGCGTGGCAAATCCGTGCGCAAATCCGCGCGGCACCCAAAGCTGCTTGAGATTGTCCTCTGTCAGGGTAACGCCGCCCCACCGGCCATAGGTCGGAGAGCCGACGCGAATGTCGACGATTGCATCAAACAGCGCGCCGCGAGAGCAGCGCACCAGCTTGCCTTGCGCAAAGGGGGCGCGTTGGTAGTGCAGTCCGCGCACGGTTCCGGCCTTGCCTGAACGAGACATATTGTCCTGCACGAAGGACGTTTCCACACCCGTTTGATCTTTAAATGCCGCATCACCCCAGGTGACGGCAAACCAGCCTCGCGTGTCATTGAACCGTTTGGGTTCAAGAACATAGGCATCCACGAAAGGTAATAATCGGTTTGTCATACTGACCCCGTATCCAGGCCGACGAATTAGCGCTCCGGGCACGCCCTGTCGAGGGTCATGCCTGCAAAGCTTGTATTGCGCACGCGCCCTTGCAAGAAATATCCTGTCGTCCAGACTTGGGGCGCGCGAATAGAGGCGGGCGAGAGCATGAAAGTTATAGTTTTGGGTGGAGACGGGTTTTGCGGTTGGCCAACGGCGCTGCACCTGTCTGAAATAGGTCATGACGTCGTTATCGTCGACAATCTGTCACGTCGCAAAATCGATATCGAACTGGAAGTCGATTCGCTCACGCCGATCCGACCAATAGGCGAACGCCTGGCCGCCTGGAAGGATGTTTCAGGCCGAGATATACGTTTTGTGAATCTGGATATCGGACAGGATTATCAGGAATTTCTGGATCTTGTCTGTGACGAAAAACCGGACTCCATCGTCCACTTTGCCGAGCAGCGCGCCGCGCCCTACTCCATGAAATCGGCCCGCCATAAACGCTATACGGTCAATAACAATCTGAATGCGACGAATGATGTGCTGGCTGCCATCGTCGATTCCGGCCTGGACATTCATCTGGTGCATCTGGGAACGATGGGAGTCTATGGATATGGCACGGCGGGCATGAAAA
>CAXBKM010000280.1:0-3268 GCA_963976265.1 uncultured Maricaulaceae bacterium | reverse complement strand
AATTTCCGGAGGTCACGGAACGAGCCTCCCTGCGAGAGCTGTTTGCGCTCTACACGCCGTTGAATGCGGCCCGCCTGCTCAATCAGGTAATCGATGATCCAAGCCTGATCGGGCAATCGATCATCTTTGAAATGCCAATTTCCGATCATGCAGACCTGTACCTGAAGGGTCGCATCACGCCGTCCAGTCGCGCCGCACAATCGGCTCCGGTAACGCCTTCGGCGGTTTCAGGTGACGTGACCATAACGTCTGACGAGCCGGCCTTCGCTTTTCTGATGGAGGCCGCGCATGCAGACATCGTTGCCCGTGCTGAAGCGTTGGAGGCGCGCGCTGGCCGGTATCGCAGCCGCGCGGGCAGTTTGGAAGACGGCGAGGCGTCAGCGCGCCTGATCGCGGATGCCGACATTGCAACGGCCGAGGCAGACCTATTGCGGCAAGCGGCAGATATCGCGCTTGTTGAAGCGACACTGACGCCCAATCTTCCCAGCCGGCTGGTCGAAATCAATGGCGGTGTTGTGGCAATTGACCGGATCACCGACAGCGGTCGAACGATAACCGGTCGCGCGCTCTTGCCACTCGATTCCACGACCCTGGCCGATGATTGGTCAATTCGGACGCTGGTGACACCGCGCGCGGATCGTCGATTTTCTGATTCACAGATTGTCTGGACGGATGCTCTGGTCGACCGGGGTTTCGTCGAGAACCGGTTCAACACCTATCTGTTCTTCAATGCCGACTCGCGAGAGCCGGAACTGGCGGGCATTGCGGGCGCCTTCATCGGGTCGATCCTGACCATGTTCGTCACCATGACGCTGGCCGTTCCGATCGGTGTATTTACGGCGATTTATCTTGAAGAATTCGCACCCAAAAACCGGATTACCGACATTATTGAGGTTAATATCAACAATCTCGCTGCCGTGCCGTCCATTGTGTTTGGTCTGCTGGGTCTGGCGGTGTTCATAAATCTGTTCGGATTGCCGCGCTCGGCGCCCCTTGTTGGCGGGATGGTGCTGGCCCTGATGACACTGCCGACGGTGATCATTTCATCGCGCGCAGCGTTAAAAGCGGTTCCGCCATCCATTCGCGAAGCGGCGCTTGGCGTGGGTGCATCGCGCACCCAAACCATCTTCCATCACGTTTTGCCATTGGCGCTGCCCGGGATATTGACCGGGTCAATTATTGGACTGGCGCAGGCGCTGGGTGAAACGGCCCCGCTTTTGATGATCGGCATGGTCGCCTTTATTGCCGACGCCCCATCGCTGGCGCCCTCTGGTTTGACCGAGCCGGCGACCGTTATGCCGGTTCAGATCTATCTGTGGTCGGATGGGGCAGAGCGCGCCTTCGAAGCCCGCACAGCCGCCGCGATTATATCCCTGCTGGGCCTGATGATCGCCTTTAACGCTTTTGCGGTGTTCCTGCGCCGCCGATTTGAAACGAGATGGTAGGATGAGTGACGTGACCGACAGAATTCAAACCGTCTACCACGAGAACCAGCCGCAGGCGCCGAAAGTGGCGCTCGACAAGGTTGATGTCTTCTACGGACCCAAACAGGCCGTCTTTGGCGTGTCCATGGGGGTTCCGGACTGTTCAGTGACCGCCTTTATCGGGCCGTCCGGCTGCGGTAAATCGACCGTGCTGCGCACGATCAACCGAATGAATGACACGATTGATATTGCCCGTGTTGACGGGTCGGTGAAAATAGATGGCGAGGAGGTCAACGCCAAGAATGTTGACCCGGTTGTCCTGCGCGCCCGCGTCGGCATGGTATTCCAAAAACCCAACCCCTTCCCGAAATCGATCTACGACAATATCGCCTATGGTCCGCGCATTCATGGCCTCGCTTCGGGCAAGTCCGAACTCGATGACATTGTCGAGACGAGTTTGAAAAAGGCCGGGCTGTGGGCCGAAGTGTCAGACCGCCTCGATCAGCCAGGAACTGGCCTGTCCGGCGGGCAGCAGCAGCGTCTCGTAATCGCCCGTGCCATCGCCGTCTCACCTGAAGTCATTTTGATGGATGAGCCCTGTTCGGCGCTGGATCCCATCGCCACGGCGCGCATCGAAGAATTGATCGACGAGCTGCGTGAAAATTACTGTATCGTGATCGTCACTCATTCGATGGCGCAGGCCGCGCGCGTTTCGCAGCGCACCGCATTCTTTCATCTGGGCGATCTGGTGGAATATGGCGCGACCGAAGAGATTTTCACCAATCCGCGTCACCAACGAACCCAGGATTATATCACGGGGCGCTTCGGCTAGCGCCCAACCAGCCCAGGAGGGCTGAAACCATGAATGTACAACCGCATACTGTCAGAGCCTTTGGCGAAGAGCTTAACCAGCTGTCCGATGATGTCGCGCGCATGGGCGGATTGGCTGAAGCCCTGGTGTCAGACTGTATCGAGGCCGTTGTTCGGCGTGATGGCGAGCTGGCTGCCTCAATAATTGATCGGGATCGCCGCGTCGATGAGATGGAGCGGGAGATCGAAAAGCGGGTCATTCGCATCATCGCCCTGCGCCAACCCATGGCGACCGATTTGCGCGCCACCATCGCCGCTTACCGTATCAGTCATGATCTGGAACGCATTGGTGATCTGGCGAAAAATATCGCGCGGCGAACCCATGTCCTCAACGAATCCGAACCGGTTGTTTTGACCCGCGGTGTTGAGCGGATGGGCCGGTTGGTCGTCAGCCATCTGCATGATGTCCTCAATGCCTATTCTGCCGGGTCGGCTGAAGGTGCGGTGATGGCCTGGAAGGCTGATGAGGAAGTCGACGAGCATTACAACAGCCTGTTCCGCGAGCTTCTGACCTACATGATGGAAGATCCACGGACGATTTCGCCGAGTACCCAGATGCTGTTCGTCGCGAAGAATCTGGAACGGATCGGTGACCACGGCACCAATATCGCTGAAATGGTCCACTATATCGTGACTGGCGATGAGTTGACGCGATCGACACTGCCGACGGCTGACACGAAGAATCCTGAATAGAGGAGGTCCGCATGCAACCACATATCCTGGTCGTTGAAGATGAAGATGCGTTGGCGACCCTGTTGCAGTACAATCTTGAAAAAGAGGGCTTCAAGGTTTCGGTCGCGGGCGATGGCGAAGAAGCGCTGATGCTGGCCGAGGAATCCCAACCCGATATTGTTCTGGTCGACTGGATGTTGCCGAAAGTGTCGGGCATTGAAGTCTGTCGCCGTCTGCGCGGGCGCCATGATACGCGCAATGTCCCGATCATCATGCTGACGGCCCGCGGCGAGGAAGCCGAC
>CAXBKM010000279.1:0-3276 GCA_963976265.1 uncultured Maricaulaceae bacterium | reverse complement strand
AACAGGGTTACAGCCCTCGCAAGGTCATTGCGGAGGTGACCTCAAGTGATGACTGGCCGGGTAAGCGTCAGATCGGGATCGTCGATGCCGAAGGCCGATCGTCGGCATTTACCGGCGACGACAACATGCAATGGGCCGGCCATATCACCGGGGAAAACTTCGTGGCCATGGGTAATCTCTTGGCGGGCCCTCAGGTCGTCGAGGCTATTGCAGAGGTCTTCCACGAAAACGAATCCGAAATCCTTGAAGCGCGGCTAATGCGCGCCATCGAAGCTGGCCGAGACGCAGGGGGCCAGGAGGAAGGACAAACTTCAGCTGCGATCCTGTCGTACGGTGATCAGTCAGCCTCCCGCTGCGATTTGCGGGTCGATATCTCGGAGGAGCCGCAGAGCTGCGCCGAATCTTCGATTGGTATGAACCGCTCCTTCCCTACTACGAGGAGCGAAACCGAAACCCTAATGTACAGCGGGTCAAAGATTACTTTAAGCAGCTTGGACTCCAGCGGGAGTATGGCAAACGCCCGCCCGTGACACGCGAAGGCAGCACGAAGTTTCCGTTCCATCCATGATAACTACGCCCACTTTCCCCATGACTTGGTAATGCCATGAACCGAATAGGCGTCGACGTCGGCGGCACTTTTACCGACTTAGTTGTAGAGCAGACGAACGGATCTCTCGAGGTTTTCAAGGTCCCTTCGGTGCCAAGCGACCCCAGTCGAGGTGTGCTCAACGCTGTCGCCGCCGCTGCGGCTGGCTTGCAGATGTCGGTGGCTGATTTACTTGGCCAATGCAGCTGGTTTGTCCACGGATCTACAATCGCGACCAATACAGTCTTAGAGCGTAAGGGTGCAAAGGTCGGCATGCTTACCACAACAGGCTTTCGCGATAGCCTCGAGATCCGGCGCGGTATCCGTGAAAACCCATGGGATCATCGCACGCCCTTCGCCGAACCGTTGGTGCCACGCCATCTTCGGCTCGGCATCAAAGAACGTATTGATGCACGCGGCGCCGAACTAAAACCTCTTGCAGCGGATGATGTGCGCGCTGCCGTCAAATTTTTCGCCCAGCATGGTGTGGAAGCAATAGCTGTTTGCTACATCAACGCATATATGAACGGTTGCCACGAAGAAGAAACAGCCGAAATCATTCGCACCGAAGCGCCTCAAATGTCGGTATCTCTCTCCTCCCGTCTGGCACCAATTGTCGGAGAGTATGAGCGTGGCTCAACAGCGGTTGTCGATGCGTACATCCACCGTCGCGTGGTTTCATACCTAGAAGCGCTCAGCAAAAGTCTGCATGAACTCGGATTTAAGGGCGACGTCACTCTCATTCAAAGTAATGGCGGCGCAATCGACCTAGATCGGGTCGCCAGAGCGCCGGTCAGCCTTTGTCTTTCAGGGCCGGCGGCCGGCGTTGGCGCCATGCGCTACTACGGACGTCTTTGCGAGAGTGACAATCTAATTACCATGGAAATCGGCGGAACCAGTTGCGATGTGAGCATGCTGCAAGGTGGCCGTGCTCAACTTATCGATGGTTTCACGCTGGGCGGTTATCACGTCGCCATGCCCGCCATAGATATTCATACCGTAGGCGCCGGCGGCGGAACGATAGCCTCGGTAGATGGTGCTGGATTGTTGCGATGCGGACCGGAGGGCGCTGGCGCTGCGCCAGGACCGGCTAGCTATGGGCTAGGAGGCACCGACGCCACAACGACGGACGCCCTCGTTGTGCTCGGCCGGATGCGGAGCGGCCCAATCGGCGACGGCTCGGTTGTGATTGACGCAGAGCGAGCTCAGTCTGCCTGCGCCGAACGGATCGCTAATCCACTCGGCCTTAGCGTGGAAGAGGCAGCGATCGGAATTGTGCAGCTTCTTGAACAGAATCTGCTGCATGCCGTCGAAGAAATCAGCGTAAAACGCGGGCTCAACCCGGTGCATTATACGCTTGTTGCCGCTGGCGGCGCGGGCCCGATGCATGGAGCTTCCATCGGGCGAGCGCTGGGCTGCCGGCGCGTCTATATACCCCGTCATGCCGGTGCGTTTTGCGCCCTAGGCATGCTCGACAGCGATATTCGGCACGATCTGTACAAAGTTTTCGATGCCCAATTGGATGACGAATCTCTATCAGCAATGCAGGCCAGCTTCTCCGAACTTACCGCATCCGCGATGGCAGAGTTCGAAATAGAAGCCACGGCCCCTACTCCAACCCTGCGGCTGGTGCTTGATCTCGTGTATAAAGGTCAGATGCGTTCGGTTCAGATTGACTACGATCCAGAAACCGACCACCTCAAATCCCTTAAAGGCCGGTTTGAAGATGAGCATCGGCGTTTGTATGGCCACATTAAGCCGATCACTCCAATACGGATTTCTGCGCTTCGCGTGGTTGCAACAATGACGGCCCGAGCCCTTAGCGTGCCGGAGCACAGCAAGACCGAGCAACTGCCTCAGGCCAACTCGACTCGTCGTGTTTTTCTCGATCGCCGCAGCGGATGGAAAGATATCCCTGTCTACCGTGGAGATGATCTAGGAGCCGGCCACACTTTACCAGGACCGGCGATCATCGAAGAGCACACCATGACGCTCTACGCTGGGCCTGATGATCATGTCACAATTGACCGGGCCGGAAATTATCTCATTGAATTAAGGTGACAGAAATGGACGCTGGAATCATCGATCCCGTTCTCCTCGCTCTAACTCAAAATCGCCTGGACCATATTTGCCGGCAAATGGGTTGGGTGATGTCGCAGACATCGCTAAGCCCGATCTTCAGCCAGGCACATGATTTCAGTTGCTACATAACCGGCCGTGACGGCCATGTGATTAGTCAAGCCGACGGTCTGCCGGGCCATGCCGCAGGTGGGGGGTTTGCGGTGCGGGCGCTGCTCGCAGCCTTCGGAGACGATTTCTCCCAAGGCGATGCCTTCCTGATGAATGATCCCTACGAGGCCGGCGGCAACCACCTACCCGACTGGGTTGTCGCTACGCCCGTGTTTGTCGGCGGACGGCTCGTCGCATTTGCCTGTGATCGTGCCCATCAATCGGACATCGGCGGCGGTGCACCTGGCACCTATAATGGTGAAGCCACTGAAATTTTTCAGGAAGGGATCCGCTTGCCACCGGTACGTATCGTTGAGAAGGGCACTATTCGCCGCGATATATGGCAGCTCCTCCTCCTCAACAGCCGCACACCCGAGCTCCTTGACGGCGATTTGCAAGCGATGATTGGCGCAACCAGGGTTGGAGAAGAACGTATCATTGCTCTCGGGGACGAGATCGGC
>CAXBKM010000278.1:0-3281 GCA_963976265.1 uncultured Maricaulaceae bacterium | reverse complement strand
AATTTTCGACAATGTCGTCCTTGACCGACTGGGTCAGCGCGCCGGTTTCACGCGAGAATTCATGGAAGAGCTTGATCATGCCTTCACAGTGCAGGCTCTCGTCGCGCACTGACCAGGAAACGATCTGGCCCATTCCCTTCATCTTGTTGAAGCGCGGAAAATTCATCAGCATGGCGAAGGATGCAAATAATTGCAGACCTTCGGTAAACGCGCCGAACATGGCGACAGTGCGCAAAATATCGGCTTCGCTCTCAACACCGAAACGCTGCATATAGTCGTGCTTGTCGCGCATAGCCTCATAATCCATGAAGGCGGAAAACTCATTGTCCGGCATGCCAATGGTTTCCAGCAACAGTGCATAGGCTGCGATATGGATTGTCTCCATATTGGAGAACGCCGACAGCATCATCTTGATTTCTGTCGGTTTGAAAACGCGCGCATAGCGTTCCATGTAATTGTCATTCACTTCGACATCGGACTGCGTGAAGAAGCGGAAAATCTGCGTCAGCAGATTGCGTTCGCCATCATTCAGCTTGGTCGCCCAATCCTTGCAATCCTCACCCAAAGGCACTTCCTCGGGCATCCAGTGGACTTGTTGCTGCTTCTTCCAGAACTCATAGGCCCACGGATACCGAAACGGCTTGTAGGCGTGACTGGCGGTCAACAATCCTGATTTTCCGGCATCGGTCATGATTTTATCCTGTCTGCGCATCTGGAATTCGCGAGTCGTCGCGTGATTACATTTACCACATATTGGGGTTAATCGCCGCCTAAGGTCCAGACCTGGTGTGTCGGAAAGTCGATTTTCCACAGACTGACTCAGTCCATATTTGCATCTGGACTTCACATAACGGTATGTTTATATCGCCATATGCGCCGATTTGAGCTTCAGCTTGCGGGCGCGAAACAAGTGCAGCTAAAGCGAAGCGACGGATATGGTGCGGACCCACCCCTCTCCCCGAGGTGATCTCTCATATGCGCGCGCACGCCTTTTTTTGCAGGCGCAGACTTGTTTCGCCCCGTGCCCCTTAGCCGGGCCCGGAGATCGTCATGACTGCGCCTTTGCCTGTACTCGAAAAAACATTTCATCGTTCGCCCCACGCCTTGCGCGCCGTCCTTCTGGGGTGCGGTGTTGTCGGCGGCGGTGTCGTCACCGCCCTGCCTCAGGGCATTCAACTCAGCGGGGTTCTGGCGCGCGGTCGGCGCGACGGCATTCCAGCGCGCACGCCAATCTTTTCCGCGCTGGATGATCTGAAAACATTGCGCCCCAATCTGGTGATTGAAACCCTCCCGGATGGAAAACTGGCCGAGGACGCGCTGGACTGGGCGGTCAGCATCGGGGCCCATGTGGTGACAGCCAACAAGGCAGTTGCGGCGCGGCGTCCCGACCTCGCGGCGAAAGCCAGTCAGCAAGGTACAGCCTTTCTCTGTTCAGCGGCTGTGGGCGGCGGTGTTCCCGTGCTTGAAACTATTGCGCGTCTTCGCCAGTCCGGCACGCAGATCGTCGACATTAGCGGCGTGCTGAACGGCACGTCCAACTTTGTGCTCGACCGCCTGGCAGATGGCGAAACGCTGAGCGGCGCCGTACGCGCTGCCCAGCTGGCCGGTTTTGCTGAAGCCGATCCCGGCGCTGATCTCGACGGGCTGGACGCCGCCAACAAGCTTCGCCTGATCGCCCGGCAGGCCTGGGGGGTAAACCTGGCGCCCGATCACATTGAAACCCAATCGATCCGTGACCTTCCCACCGGAGCCGCCCAGCGTGCCGCGCGCGCGGGTCGGTGTCTGCGACAAGTCGCCCGCCTCGCACGACAGGGCGATACGCTGAGTGCGCGCGTCAAGCTTGAAGCCCTCGCCCTTGATGACCCGCTCGCACGCGCACGCCTGGAAGGCAATGTCGTGGTGTTGAAGAGCGTGGATCGCCCGCCGCTTATCCTGTCGGGAAAAGGCGCCGGCCGGATACCGACCGCAGCCAGCATGGTTGGCGATATTCGAACCATCCTCTCCGGGCGATGGGCATGACCGCCGCACCCCACAGGGATAATGGGGCGTCTTTTGCCCTGGATTCCGGTCAATGGGTCGAAGCCAACGGGCGCGTCCATGGACGCCCGGATGGGGAACGCGTCATCGTGCTGGGCGGCATTTCGGCTGGGAAAAACCTCATCGATACGGCAGATGATGCGGGCTGGTGGCCCGGTGTGGTCGGAGAATCCGGCGCTCTGGACCCGTCGCGATTTCGGCTTCTGGGCGTTGATTTTCTCGGTGAAAACATTGCGCCTTTCCCGACGATTGAAGATCAGGCGCGCGCGGTGATTGCGCTTGCGGACGCGAGCGGCATGACACGTTTTTCGATTGTCGGCGCATCCTATGGCGGGGCGGTGTCGCTGGCGCTGGCAAGCCTGGTCCCGGCCCGCGTTGAAAAACTGATTCTGCTCGCCGCCGCAGGGCGCGTTCATCCGATGGCCTCCGCATGGCGCTCCATTCAGCGCGGTATTGTGCGCGCCGCAATCGCGTCTGGCGACCCAAAACGCGGCGTCGATCTGGCGCGCCGCCTGGCCATGACAAGCTATCGTACGGCGGACGAATTTGCGGCGCGCTTTCGAACGCCTGCCCCGACCGGCCATGATGCGCGCGGCATCGGTGCCTGGCTGGCACATCACGGACAGCAATATTCGCAGAAGACGGACGCCAAACGCTTCCTCGCCCTGTCAAAGTCACTTGATCAGGTCGAGATTGCGTTCTCGCGGATCACCGCACCCGCCAGCTTGCTGGGGTTTGACTCTGATCAACTGATTCCGCCCGGCGATGTTATCTGGACAGCCGAACACTTGCCGGGTGCGTCGCTGGAAATTCAGCCCAGCCTCTATGGTCATGATGGCTTTTTGAAAGATGTTGAGATCGTCAACGCCTTTCTGGCGCGCGCGCTCGACACCGCCGATGGCCCGGCATGACGCGTCAAACCCGCTTGGCACAGGCCGGGATCAATGCTGATCCGGACAGCGCGGCGATTGTGTCCCCGATAAGCCTGTCGACCGCATATCGGCGTACAAATCCCGAATGCGTCGGGCCTTTTGATTATGCCCGTACACAACATCCGTCTCGGCATATTCTGGAATCCGCGCTCGCCGATCTGGAAGGCGCTGCGGGCGCGTGCGTCACATCATCGGGCATGGCCGCCATTGATCTGGTGCTCAACGAATTGCCCAATCAAGCCCGGATCATATGCGCCCATGATGCCTATGGCGGAACACGGCGCCTGTTTGATGCCCGTGCCCGGACCGGTC
>CAXBKM010000277.1:0-3283 GCA_963976265.1 uncultured Maricaulaceae bacterium | reverse complement strand
TCACACAGATTGTCTGGGACAAGGTCGCTGAACTCGATGATACCGAACGCGGGTCAGGCGGTTTTGGGTCGACAGGCGTTTAAGCCTCCCGATTTTGTGATCCATTCGCCGCTCGCATTACACCCGGGCGTGCCTACATAGGACCAAACATTCTCAAGGCGGGACCAAACATGACTCACATCCCAGGACGCGGACGTATTTTTGACAGCTTTACCGCGACGATAGGCGATACGCCGCTCGTCGAGATCGGCAAGCTGGCGAAAAAACATGGCGCAAAGGCGCGCGTGCTCGCCAAGCTGGAATTCTTCAATCCGCTGGCCAGTGTGAAAGATCGCATCGGCGCGGCGATGATTGATGCGCTGGAGGCGGACGGAAAAATCGGCCCGGATACGGTCCTCGTTGAGCCCACATCGGGCAATACCGGTATCGCGCTGGCTTTTGTGGCCGCGGCGCGCGGCTATCGCCTGATATTGGTGATGCCTGAATCCATGTCGATTGAACGACGCAAAATGCTCGCCTTCCTCGGCGCAGAACTGGAATTGACGCCCGCGTCCAAGGGCATGGGCGGTGCGATCGCCCGCGCCAAGGATATTCTGGCCAGCAATCCAAACGCGGTCCAACCGGGACAATTCATCAATCCGGCCAATCCGGCCATCCACCGGAAAACCACCGGCCCGGAAATCTGGAATGACACCGGCGGACAGGTCGATGTCTTTCTCTCTGGCGTCGGGACGGGCGGCACGATCACCGGAGTGGGCGGATATCTCAAGGACCACAACCCCGACATTCAGATCATCGCCATTGAACCGGTCGACAGCCCGGTCCTGTCGGGCGGACAACCCGGCCCGCATAAAATTCAGGGCATTGGCGCAGGCTTTGTTCCAGAGATTCTCGACATGGAATTGATCGACGAAGTCGTGCAAGTCTCCAATGATGATGCCATCGCGCTGGCGCGTGAAGCGGCTCAGATCGAAGGCCTGCCGGCCGGGATATCGTCAGGGGCGGCTTTGAAAGCGGCCCTGAAGGTTGCCGCGCGCGACGATATGGCAGGCAAGACGCTGGTCGTGATTATCCCGTCCTTTGCCGAGCGCTATATCTCGTCAATTCTGTTTGACGGTGTTGGCGAATAGGTGCCGGCTAAATCGGTGCGTCGTGGCAATAGGCGCGCACATCGTCAATGCGCGGGTCCATCACCAGATCGCGCGGAATCAAGGCCCGGGACAGGCGTAAACCTTCGAGCGTGCGCGCCCGCGACAGGGCAACATAGGCTTGGCCGTGGGCGAACATGCCACGTGAAAAATCAATATAGACCTTGTCGAGCGTCAGTCCTTGCGATTTGTGAACCGTCATCGCCCAGGCCAGCTTGAGCGGGAGCTGTTTGAACGCGCCAACGACATCGCGCTCAATCGATTTCTTTGAGGCGTCATAGGCATAGCGATACCGCTCCCAGGCGGCAGGCTCGACACGGTGGACATCCTCGCCGACCCGTACATAGGCCGCGCCATCATCCAGGCTGTCAATCTCGCCCATCGTGCCATTGACCCAGCGCCCTGACGTATCATTGCGGATCATCATCACGCGGGCGCCGGGCTTGAGCAGAAGCGGGTCATCGGTTGGAAACAGGCGTGGATCAAACTGGCCTTCGCTTTTACCGTTATAGCCGCGCGCATCGCCCGGCAGGCCCGCCAGGCGTGCCGCATTGATCTGGTGAGCTGCCTGATTGGTGGGCGTCAGGACGACATGGGTCGCGCTGGCATCAAGGCCTGTGGCCGCTGTCACGCGTTCATTCAAGATCGCCGCTTCGCCTTGCGACAAGCCGCCTGACCGGACCCCGGCGAGAATGTCGATGAAATCGGGATCAGACTGGCGGAACACGGTATCAAGTTCGACGCGCAGGAAGCCGGCCTCGCGAAACACCGGAGCATTGAAAAAGAACGGCCCGCCAAAACGCTCGTCGAGATATTGTGCAATCTCGCCATCCACAATCGGGGGCAATTGCGCCAGATCGCCGACCAGCACCATGCGCACACCGCCAAAGGGTTCCGCGCTGTCGCGATGCAGGCGCAGGGAGTGATCAATCGCGGCCATCATGTCAGCGCGCACCATGGAGATCTCGTCGATCACCAGGGTTTTGAGTTCCTTGATGAGCCGGGCATTGCGCAAGCGCTTGATGTCGTGGGGTTCGATCAATCGCGGCGGCAGGCGAAAGAAAGAGTGAATGGTCTGACCGCCCGCATTCATCGCCGCCACGCCGGTCGGCGCGATCACGGCCGCGCCCTTTCCGGACATGTCCAGGAATTTGCGCAAGAGCGTGGTTTTACCCGTCCCGGCCCGTCCGGTCAGAAAGATATGGGCGCCGCCACGCACCAGCAAATTCAGGGCGGGCGCAGTCGGGTCCGTAACGGAAATGGAAGGTGAGGCTGTCATGGGCGGCACACTGACCTGATTGGTCACGTGCTACCACCCGCAAAATCAATCTCCTTGCGCGTGGGGAATGAGATCGGCAACAAAGCCGGTTTCATAAAATCGCTCACAACGAATCCGAGCAACCGGATTGCCCTGAAACGAGCAGATTCCGAAGTATAGCGGCTCAAGATACTGCCCGTCAGGCAACGGAATGAGACTGGTTTGCGTATGCGAAACCTGGTCCCGAATTACAAAACCACCTGCGCCGTTTGTTGTGATTTCCAGATCTTGGGAAAAGCGCGGGTTTTCATAACGCCACGCATTCGAAATCAATTCAACACCCGCGCCCGGATCAAGATGGGGGTCAGGACGGGTATCAAATTCTGATGGTCGGTCCAGAACCAGACTTGATATTCCGACTCCCCAGTTGAAATCGGCGGCATAATTGTTGGCCAGAGACACAAATAGAAAATCGCCCCCCTGTTCATAGTGAACGACCGCATAGAAACCAGGAGACCGGCCAGTCCACCCCCCCGTATCTGATCCATTTCCAAAGACGGCCGCATGGCCGACTTGGCCCGGAAAACCGGAGCGAATAATGGCCGAGAAAAAACGATAAATGTCGTCAGCAGTCGAATACATGTCCCCGCCACCGGGTCGCATTTCGACCGCATAGAATCGTGACCGACGGCGAGAGGACGGCATCGGACCGGGCTCGTATCCGGTGGCAAGGTTTTCGACGATGGATTGCGAATCCGTGATGACGCCAGTGTCACGCAATTCCAACGGCTCGAGAACTTCCCGGGCGACCAATTGCTCCCAGCGTTCGCCTGTGGCTGTCTCCAGTGCGACAACAAGCACGGCATACCCACCATTA
>CAXBKM010000276.1:0-3284 GCA_963976265.1 uncultured Maricaulaceae bacterium | reverse complement strand
CACTGCTCTTCTTCTCTTCCGATGGCATGGTCTACAAGACCAAGACTTGGCAATTGCCACAGGGTGCGCCCAATACGCGCGGCAAGGCTTTGGTGAACATGCTGCCGCTATCCGAGGGCGAGATTATCACCTCGGTGATGGCGCTTCCGGAAGACGAGGAAGAGTGGAAAAATCTCGATGTCATGTTCGCGACGACGGCGGGCACGGTGCGCCGCAACAAGCTGTCTGACTTCGTTCAGGTCAATCGCAATGGCAAGATTGCGATGAAGCTGGAGGGCGAGGACGGTATTGTCGGTGTACGCATGTGTACCGAGGATGATGATGTCCTGCTGACGACGCGTCTTGGCCGTGCCATCCGTTTTAGAACAACAGATGTTCGGGTGTTTGCCGGTCGCTCATCGATTGGTGTGCGCGGCGTCAAACTCGCCAAGAAGGACCATGTCATCTCGATGGCGATCCTGCATCATGTCGATAACGACCCGGCCGAAGCGCGTGCCTATCTCAAACATGCCTCAGCCATGCGCCGCGCGGTTGATGATGAGGGCGTTGATGATGCGATCTCGATGGAGGACGGTGAAGAAGCGGCTCTGACGACGGACCGTCTCGCCGAGCTGGGCGCCAAGGAAGAATTTGTTCTGAGCGTTGCCAATGATGGCATTGGCAAGCGGTCGTCGGCCTATGAGTATCGCGTGATGAATCGCGGCGGGCAGGGCGTTGCCGCCCATGACCTGTCGCGCGGCATTCCGCTGTCTGCCAGCTTCCCGGTTGAGGATAGTGATCAGATCATGGCAGTCACTGATGGTGGCCAGTTGATCCGTTTCCCGGTTGATACGGTTCGCATTGCCGGTCGCGCGACCAAGGGCGTCATGCTGCTGCGCATTGGCAAGGATGAGAATGTCGTCTCGGTCGTACGTATCGAGGACTCCGGCGACGATGACGAGGTCGGAGCCGGTGAGGGCGAGGATGCGACCGGCGATGATACCGACGCATGACCCTGACCGCGCTATACCCCGGGACGTTTGATCCGCTGACCAATGGCCATGTGGATATTATCAAGCGCGCGGTAAAAATGGTGGACCGCCTGGTTATAGGCGTGGCGATCAATCGCGATAAGGGCCCGCTCTTCTCGATCGAAGAACGCGTCGCGATGGTCGAGGCCGAGATGGAAAGCCTGTCCGATCGTGCGCAAATCGAAGTCCTGCCCTTTGAGAGCCTGCTCATGCATTTTGCCGAGGAAGTCGAGGCGCAGATCATCGTTCGTGGCCTGCGGGCCGTGTCAGATTTTGAATATGAGTTTCAAATGGTTGGCATGAACCAGCGCCTTAATCCTGACATCGAGACGGTGTTTTTGATGGCCGACCCGCGTTATCAGGCGATTGCCTCGCGTCTGGTTAAGGAAATCGCCCGTCTGGGTGGCAATATTGATGGTTTTGTCCCTGCCGCTGTGCGGGAGCAATTGAAGGAGAAGTTCCGTTGAAGAAATCAATCTGGATGGCCAGTGTTTTTGCGCTGTCATTGACGGCGAGTGCATGTGCTGAAGAGCCTGCGGAGACCGCAGACGCTAGCGCTGAAACGGCAGATTCAAATGCTGAAGCAATCGTCTCTGGCGCTACCAGTTCTGCGGCCAATGCTGCCGTTCAGGAGACGGTCGAGGAGCCCGAAATCGCTGATGGCGGCGGTATGGATCAGGCAGAGTATTTTTTCCCCGATGAAGCGTGGCGTGCGATTGATCAGGAAAACGCGCTCTATATCAATACCGAACACGGCATGATCGTCGTCGAACTGGCACCGGAATTTGCGCCCATCCATGTTGAGCGCATGACCACACTCGCACGCCAGAATTTCTATGATTATCTGGTCTGGCATCGTGTGCTGGATGGCTTTGTGGCTCAGGGCGGCGGCAGCCGCGCCAATCCGGCGCATTCAACCGATCTGCCTGACATTCCCGCTGAATTTACGATCCGCCGCAGCCCCGACATGCAGATTAGCGAGCTACAGCCGCGCATGGTCAATCCGCGGCAGGATACGCGTATGGCGCCGTCCGGTTTCTGGAACAGTTTTCCAGCAGCGACGGAACCTGTGGCGCAATCGGGCATTACCGCCGATGGCAGGGTGACGTCCTGGTTGTTGCATTGCACAGGCGCTGCCTCGATGGCGCGCACAAGCGATCCGAACAGCGCCGGAAGCCAGTTCTACATTACGCGCGGCGACGCCGAGCATCTCAACACACAATATACGGTCTGGGGCCGGGTTCGTCATGGCATGGATGCGGTCAATCAGATCGCCATCGGCACAATGGGCCAGGATTTGGGATTCTCGCCGGACTCGATTATTTCCATGCGGGTGGGGTCTGACCTGCCAGAAGACGAGCGCCTGAATATCGAAGTGGTGGATACCAATTCCGCCGCTTTCGCTGACTATCTTGAAACCCTGCGCAATGCAGATGGCATGTTGCCTGATGTCTGCGCCATTCCTGTTCACACACGCATTTCGGAGTAGCCCAAATGGCCAATCAAAACATGATCCTCACCCTGGACGGTGGGGATGTCACCATTCGCCTGCGCGATGATCTGGCACCCAAGCATACAGCGCGCATCGCTGAACTCGTAAAGTCAGGCTTTTATGATGGCTTGAATTTCCACCGGGTTATTGACGGCTTTGTTGCGCAGGGCGGTTGCCCGGACGGCAATGGCATGGGTGGAAGCGGTCAGAAAATCGAGGCTGAATTCAATTCCGAACCGCACAAGCGCGGTGTTTGCTCCATGGCACGCTCGAGCGATCCCAATTCAGCCGACAGCCAGTTCTTTATCTGTCTGGATGCTGTTCCCTATCTCGACAATCAGTACACGGTCTGGGGCGAGGTCACGGACGGTATCGAGCATGTCGATGCCCTGCCCAAGGGCGAGCCACCACGGTCTCCCGGTGTGATCAAGTCAGCGCGGATTGAAGACGCGGCCTAGCGTTCTGACGTGGATTAAAACCATTGGGCCCGGCAAGGCGGATGGACGGCTGAACAAGCTTTTCGTTCGTGTAGCCGGAGCCGATGGCAGGCGCGGAAATTATCGCCCAATCCATCACTTGGCGAAGCCTGGCCGTATGGCCAAGGCCATCCGCAAAAAGCGTTTGGTGAAGCCATGAGTTTCATTCCGTCAAATTTGTTGACCGACCCGGTGGTCGCGCAAACTCATGATTACGGGCTGGACCCGATCGACACTGAAACGTTGATATCCGCCAAGGCGGTTGGCGATGGCGGTGTAGATCCAGAGGCTTTGCGTCGTCAGGCC
>CAXBKM010000275.1:0-3286 GCA_963976265.1 uncultured Maricaulaceae bacterium | reverse complement strand
CAATGGCTTCATCCTTGAAGGCGGCCAT
Organism: uncultured Maricaulaceae bacterium; assembly: GCA_963976265.1. Lineage (GTDB taxonomy): Bacteria > Pseudomonadota > Alphaproteobacteria > Caulobacterales > Maricaulaceae > Hyphobacterium. The sequence goes on along the minus strand of CAXBKM010000275.1, from coordinate 3,258 downwards.
CGTCCAGTCGCCGCGCATACCGGCAATATTGTGGGTGAAATTCTTGAGCAGCAAAGCGCCGCGCGGTGTGTGCACGACTTCGGGATGGAATTGCACCGCATAGAAACGCCGTGCCTCGTCGGCAATGGCGGCATAGGGCGCGCCGCGCGAGGTCGCGATGACATGGAACCCTTCAGGAATGGACACCACACGGTCGCCATGGCTCATCCAGACGCGTTCTTCATGCCCGACGCCGCCAAAGCCGTCGAATAGCGGGCTTTCCCCGGTGATCTGGATATCGGCGCGGCCAAATTCCCGTTCGTCATGGGGTTCGACCCGCCCGCCCAGCTGCGCGCACATCGTCTGCTCGCCATAACAAATGCCCAGCACCGGAACGCCCGCGTCGAAGACATGTGGATCGGCTTTCGGCGAATCTTCCCAATGGGTGGAATGGGGCGAACCCGACAGGATGATGGCGCGCGGCCCGTATTCGCGAATAAAGCTCGCATCGGCGCGGTTATAGGGATGAACCTCGCAATACACCCCGCTCTCTCGCAGGCGGCGCGCAATGAGCTGCGTTACCTGGGAACCAAAATCGATGATCAGGGCTTTTTCATGCGTTTCGGAGGCGTTGATCTCGGTCATGCGGGTGTGTGGCCTTTCAGGCGTGTCAGGGCGTCGTGGAAATAGGGTGTGTCATACTCGCTGGAATGGTCGCCGTCATGATTCTCCATGCCCGGCTTGGTCAGTGTGCCTTTGGGCGTGACATAGCTGTCGATCCGGCGTTTGGGCGTTTCCGACCAGCTGATATTGAATGCACAGAGCTTGGGATAAAAATACACCTGCGAGTAGTTCAGATGGTCATGGATGAACCAAGCCAGGGCGGGCCAGTCGCCGGTCTCGTCAAAGATGTCGATATAGCTGTTGATGACGATACACGCCATTGCACCCAGGCCGCGCTCCGGGTCGCGATAGTCAAAAATATGACCACCGAAATTGGCATCATTGCGCGCGCAATTTAGCCCGTTTTCATTGCCGAACTGGTTGACCTCCGGCGAGCGATAGGCCGAGCGGATGGAGACTTTCCCAAACGCGGTCGTCAGTGGCTCCAGCAGATTGACGCACAGGCCGCGCGCCGCCTCGATCGCGATATCGGGATGGTGCGGCACATTCGGAATGCCATGAAAATTCGAAATCTCGGAATAGAGAAAATCTCGGAAGAAAAAGTTCGGGGACAGGCGCACCCGGCCCAGCTTTTCCAGCGCGGCATATGACAGCGTCTTCGTCATGGCAGGCCCCTAGCGCGAGTCCGCATCAATGGCGAGTCTAAGCGATGCAATGCGTCTCCCTCACCCTCCGCGCAAGCGCCCCCGCTCTCCCCCGATGGAGTGGGTAGACGGGTTCAGCCATCAAGGTGACGGGGATTGATTTTTTTGGCGCTTGTCCCGCCTACCTTACGGTGGGGTCACGATTTTGTGAGAAAAACCCGCAAATCCCGCATCGGGCATGAACCGGTAATGTTATTGTAATTTATAACATTTTGGTAATTTTTGCATCCGGTAGTAGCAGACTACGCATCTTGCTCTCAGGTCATCGCAGCGGCCTCGCGAGCGGGAGCAATTATCAATGGACCCTGCACCGGTTTTTATCGGCGGCGCACCGCGCTCAGGTACCACCTTGCTGCGCGCCATTATCAACGCCTCGGGGACGATCACCTGCGGCCCTGAAGCGCGCATCGTTCCGGCACTGGCAGCACTGTCCCATCAGGTCGAGCACATGCACATGCCGGTCCTGCAGGCGCAATACGGTCTCGCGCGAGACCAACTTCATCAACAATTTGCCACCGCCATCAACGCGTTTTTCGAACCGATGCAGCAAAATTCCGGCTGCCGTGTGGCCGAGAAAACGCCGGCCAATATTCTGCACTTCGCCCAATTGCGCCGGCTTTTCCCGCAAAGCCCTCTGATCGCTATCATTCGCGACGGGCGCGATGTTGTCGCCTCACTGCTGTCCATGGACTGGCGCGATGCGCGAAGTGGGCAGCCCATGGATATTGTTCGCGACGCAGGCGCGGCCGCCCGCCTCTGGGTCGCCAGTATCGAGGCCGGTGAAGCCATGCGCAGCGATCCGAATTATTTCGAGCTTCGCTATGAAGCTCTGGTTCGCCATCCACGCGACATGATTTCAGGCCTGTTTGCGTTTTTGGGTCAGGATCATACCGCAATCGAGGCCGCGCTCGACCATAGCCGGGGGTTTGATGCGAGCGGCGGCGAGCAGGAATCCAGCGCGGCGCGTGTCGCCCAGCCCATAGACGTCTCAGCCGTCGGGCGCTGGCAAACCGATCTGGACCAGCTGCAACGCAATATCGTGATGTCGGTTGCGGGCCCGACCCTAAAGCGGCTTGGCTATGCCTGATGGCACCGGTTTTGTCTTTATGGGCGGCGTACCGCGATCCGGATTGACACTTCTCAGACGCCTGTTGATGGGGCACACGCACATTCATTGCGGACCCGACACAGGCCTGCCGACATCCATCGCGATGCAGTGGAAGAATTTCCACGATACACTCGGCACACTCCACAAAACCGAATTTGGCCTGGCGCCGGGCCAGGTCAGAAACGTCATGGCCGACCTTTTGACCGGATTGATCGGAGAGCCGCTGAAATCCGACGGCATCCGTGTTTTGGTGGAAAAGACCAGTTTGAATATTTTGGCCTTCAAGCCTCTGGCCACGCTTTTACCCGGCGCGCGTTTCGTCCATGTCGTGCGCGATGGTCGCGATGTGGCGGCCTCACTGCTCCAGCGTGACTGGTGCGACGCCAACGGCCAGCCCTTTGCCCATGTCAGCGATCCGCGCGCAGCTCTGGACTACTGGAACGGCTTGGCCGGGTTGGGGCTTGATGCCGAAACCGAATTGAAGGCGCGCTGCCTGAGGCTCAAATACGAGGATCTGGTACGGGCACCCAAACGTACGCTGACAAGCCTGTTGCGGTTTATGGATCTCGATTTCGACCCGGGCGTGTTCGACGCGCCCGATGAGGCCGTTTTTACCGCTCTGGAGCGTGACAGCCTGCCCCTCCTGCTCGGGCCCGTCGTCAAAAGCCGGATCGGTGATGGCAGGGGGCTGGCCGCTCATTTAACCGAGCCGGTCCGCGCGCGTTTAAGACTGTTGGGCTATCGGGTCGATTGACGCTCGCGCCACCAAACGCGCACATCCCGGATGCCGGTCGCGATCACGCCAAACAGCGCGCCTGTCAGATACGGCCCTGGAGCCGTCAA
>CAXBKM010000274.1:0-3287 GCA_963976265.1 uncultured Maricaulaceae bacterium | reverse complement strand
CTCGTCGCCGTGCAGGCCTTGGCCGTGTTCTGGTATCTCAACAATCGCGAGTCTGCCGTGTGTGAGCGCGAGGGCGGCTACTGGAATGAGACCTTTGAAGGCTGCACGATGATCCTTGACGCTTCGCCGACGGAGTCTGCGTGAGCCCTCCGAAAGTCCGCCTGCGCAAGGCCAATGTCACTGATATTCCGATGCTGGAATACTGGGATACGCGACCGCATGTCATCGCATGTTCAGGCGAGGACGATTCCTGGGATTGGCCCAATGACATCGCCCGTGACGCCGACTGGGAAGACATACTTGTTGGCGAAATCGAGGGTCGACCGGTCGGGGTCATCCAGATTATCGACCCGGCGCGTGAGGAGAGCCAGTATTGGGGAGAGATGGAGCCGGGCTTTCGCGCCATTGATATCTGGATTGGTGAGGAAAGTGACCTCTCGAAGGGCTATGGAACTCAGATCATGCAACAGGCGCTGGCGCGGTGTTTTGACAGTCCGGACGTCAAGGCGGTTCTGATAGATCCGCTGGCCTCCAATAAAGATGCGATCCGCTTTTATGAACGGCTCGGTTTCAAACAGGTGGGGCCCCGGCGTTTTGGCAATGATGACTGCATCGTCTACCGATTTGATCGATCCGACATGGCGCGTTTGGCTTGACCCACCGACCCCAGGCGACTTAGCTGTTGCCCATGAAAACAACGCTCCCGATTATCGCTGTCGGCGCTCTGGCGCTATCAGCCTGTTCCGAACCTGAAACCGATCTGTTTGCACAGCTCTCTGAGCATTGCGGCAACACCTATCAGGGCGCCATTGTCGGCGATGATCCGCGCGATGCCGATTGGGCCGGTCAAGTCCTGGTCATGCATGTGCGCGAATGCTCCGACAGTGAAATTCGCATCCCGCTGCATGTTGGCGAGGATCGCTCGCGGACCTGGGTCGTGACCCGTCAGGGCGAAGGACTTCGCCTGAAGCATGATCACCGCCACGAAGATGGCAGCGAAGATGTGCTGACCCAATATGGCGGCGATACCGAGGGTGCAACATTTGGCCAACGCGCTGAATTTCCCGCCGATCAGTTTTCACGCGATCTGTTTGAGCGCGAAGGCATTCCGGTCAGCATGGACAATGTCTGGTCGATGACGCTGACCGATGACAGTTTCACCTATGCGCTGGATCGCCCGGACCGCCATTTCGAAGCGGTGTTTGATCTCACGACTCCGGTTGAAGCTCCGCCGCCGCCCTGGGGTGCGCAGTAGCCGCTTTCATCTGGGGTGAGCGCTTGATAGAAGCGCGCTCATGACACTTCGCCTCGCCTTTATGGGAACACCGGACTTTGCCGCTGCATCGCTCGCCGAAATTGCGGCGGCAGGTCATGAGATTGTGCGCGTCTATACCCAGCCGCCCAAACGCCGCGGGCGTGGCCAGTCCGAACACCAGACACCGGTTCACCAGCTCGCTCATCTTTTGGGCCTGCCGGTCGAGACGCCGAAACGGTTTCGCGACGCAGACGTGCTGGCGGATTTTGCATCGCTTGATCTCGATGTCGCGATCGTCGTCGCCTATGGCCAGATATTGCCGCAGGAAGCGCTTGATGCGCCGAAACTGGGTTGCCTGAATTTGCACGGTTCGCTTTTGCCGCGCTGGCGCGGAGCTGCGCCGATCCAGCGCGCCATTATGGCAGGCGATGAGCGCACGGGTGTCCAGGTCATGCAGATGGAGGTCGGGCTCGATACAGGGCCAATTCTCCTGTCTGAAACCGTAGCGATCAAGGCGGCCGATACCGCTGGCAGCCTGCATAACCGCCTGATGAGCGTCGGTGCGCAAATGTGGCCGCGCGCTCTGGCTGCGCTGGAGCGGGGGTCTCTGGAAGCGACGCCGCAGGACGAAGACGGCGCGACCTACGCGAAAAAAATTACCTCCGACGAAGCGCGGATCGATTGGTCAAAGGACGCCGAAACCGTGCGGAACCATATCCGCGGCCTGTCACCCTTTCCCGGCGCCTGGTTCGAGCTTGAAACCGACAAGGGTAAGGTGCGTGTCAAGGCGCTCTTCGCTGATATCGGCGAAGGTCAGGGTACACCGGGTGCGGTGCTGGATGACGAATTGCTGATCGCCTGCGGACAGGGCGCCATCCGCCTGACCCGCCTGCAACGCGAAGGTCGCGGCGCCATGGATGCAGACGAATTCCTGCGCGGCACATCGCTACAATCCGGTACCGTGCTGGACTGATGCCGCGCTACAAGCTGACAATCGAATATGATGGCGGCCCCTTTGCCGGCTGGCAGCGCCAAAACAATGCACCGTCGGTGCAAGGCGCGATTGAAGCGGCCGCAGAGCAGCTCGATCAAAATCCGGTTTCCGTTCAGGGTGCAGGCCGGACCGATGCAGGCGTGCATGCGCTGGGGCAGGTCGCGCATCTCGACCTGGTCAAGGATTTGACCGGCGATGTGGTGCGCGACGCGTTGAACCATCATATGCGCGCCGAGCCGATTGCGATTTTGAGCGCCCAATTGGTGAGTGACGAATTTCACGCGCGGTTTTCGGCAACGCGGCGTCATTATCTCTATCGGATCATGGATCGCCGCCCGCCATTGACCGTCAATCTTGGAAAGGTCTGGTGGGTGCCGGTTCGCCTCGATGTCGCGGCGATGCACACGGCGGCTCAGAGTCTCGTTGGTCAGCACGACTTTACGGCGTTTCGTGACACCCATTGTCAGGCCAAATCACCGATCAAAACAATTGATGGAATCGCGATTGCGCGCGTCGGCCAGGAAATCCATCTGACCTGTCACGCCCGCTCGTTTTTGCACAGTCAGGTTCGCTCGATTACCGGGTCTCTGGTGGAAGTCGGATGGGGCAAATGGTCTGTGGAGGATTTTAAATCTGTGCTGGATTCGGCGGATCGCTCACGCTGCGGGCCCGTGGCTCCGCCCGACGGGCTGTATTTGACGCAGGTCGATTATTCAGACGATACCGGGATGACAATTTCGGACGATTGAGATTCGGCAGGCGCGGGCTCACTTGGCGTGCTGAGTACGGCCAGTGCCGTGATCGCCAGCAAATCGACGATGACATGCAGGGACGCCGCGGCGGCACCTGCACCCCAGGATATATTGAGCGATGCGGTGGCGACCCGCCAATGCAGACCGAGGCGAATGAAGTGATAGGGAAGAACGAAAAAGGCGAGGGCGGCTCCCATTGGAAGTACGCCCGACAAATATAATGTCACGACAATCGCTTGGATGCTGAACAAGGCGAGCACCGCCCAGTTGTGAACGACGAGCCAGA
>CAXBKM010000273.1:0-3298 GCA_963976265.1 uncultured Maricaulaceae bacterium | reverse complement strand
TGAAGCGCTCCTTATACGTCCCGGTCAGCGCGTCGATGAATTGCTCATCTTCGCCGGTGCCCAGCGTCGTGACGACAAGCGCTTGCGTTTCACCGCGTGTGAACAGGGCAGACCCGTGTGTGCGGGGCAGAATGCCCGCTTCAGAAACGATCGGACGAACCTGATCGAGGGCGCGGCCGTCAATCCGCTTGCCGGTCTTGATGATGCCGCCACGAACGATGGAGGCTTCAACGCTTTTCAGCACATCGCCCAGAATATTGCCTGGAACACCATCGGGATTCTCGTCCGATTGGCCAAGCGCCTCTTTGGCTTTGTTTTTGGCTTCGCTGATCGCCGCGGAGCGTTCGCCCTTGTCGGTGTGTGTGTAAGCGGCAGCCAGGTCTTTTTCGACCAGTTTGCGAACATCAGCTTCAACCGCAGAATGGTCTTCCGGCTGGAAGTCCCATGGTTCTTTGGCCGCTTTTTCCGCCAGACGGATGATCGCGTCGATCACTGGCTGGAATTGCTCGTGACCGAACATCACCGCGCCGAGCATGACATCTTCAGAGAGCTCTTTGGCCTCTGATTCCACCATCATCACGGCATCGCCGGTTCCGGCGACAACGAGGTCAAGTTCAGACTCGGCCACTTCATCGCAAGCTGGGTTGAGGATGTATTTGCCATCCTTGTATCCGACGCGCGCCGCGCCAATCGGACCCATGAAGGGCAGACCGGACAGGCAAAGCGCGGCAGAGGCGCCGACCAGGCCGACAATGTCGGGATCGTTTTCCATGTCATGTGACAATACCGTCAGCATGACCTGAACTTCGTTTTTGAAGCCCTTGGGGAAAAGCGGGCGGATCGGCCGGTCGATGAGGCGCGATGTCAGCGTCTCTTTTTCGGTCGGGCGACCTTCGCGCTTGAAGAAACCGCCGGGGATTTTACCGGCTGCGAAATATTTTTCCTGGTAGTTCACCGTCAGCGGGAAGAAATCCATGCCCGGCTTGACGTTTTTCATGCCAACCGCGGTCGCCAGAACTGTTGTCTCGCCATAGGTGACCTGAACAGACCCGCTGGCCTGACGGGCAATGCGCCCGGTTTCAAAAGTGAGCGTGCGTCCGCCCCATTCCAGTGATTCAGTGTGTTTTTCAAACATATCGTACGTCTTTACTTCCGTCGTGTGTTGTGGCGTGCGCCAAGGCTTAGCGGCGCAGGCCGAGCTTGGCGATCAGGGCCTGATAGCGGGCCTCATCCTTGCCTTTGAGATAGTCAAGCAACCGGCGACGCTGGGACACCATTTTCAGGAGTCCGCGGCGCGAATGGTTGTCTTTTTTATGTTCTTTGAAATGCTCTGTGAGATTCACTATGCGCTCTGTAAGGATCGCAATTTGAACTTCGGGAGAGCCTGTATCGCCCTTTGATTGGGCATGTTCTTTAACGAGCGCTGTTTTGCGCTCCTGCGTTACCGACATCGGATATCCTTTCCATAAGTCCGGCTGTTTTTCAGACGGACGTGTCGTTATTCAAATTAAACACCCGCACCGGTTCAAATCGCCCGGCCCGGGCTTCGCCAATGGCCGCCGCTGTCTCTCCGCACATCGCAAGCGCCATCCGTGACCCGTCCTTACCGGCAATGTCACGAGGGCGTCTTTGATCGCGCAATTCCTGCGCTTGACGCGGAAGAAGGACAATCGGGCGTCCCTGCTTCAAAAAACTGGCTTCTTCATCTGTTACGGCCAGCGCCGGGATGTCGTCCAGCGCGGTCTCAACAGGAAGGAGCCCTTCCAAAGCGCGGCCCTTATGGGCCATTTCTGTCAGTTCGTCCAGCGTTACGGCATCAGCCTCGTCAAAGGGACCAACCTCAATCCGGCGCAGCGCCGCAACATGCCCCTCACTTCCCAGTTTGTGGGCCAGGTCGCGTGCCATGGAGCGCACATAAGTGCCCTTGCCACAGCGCATTTCAAATACGGCGAGATCGGCTTCGGGCGCATCCATCAGTGTGAGCGAATGCACAGTGACGGGTCGCGCCACCATCTCGACCTCTTCGCCGGCCCGCGCCAGATCATAGGCGCGCGCGCCATCAATGCGGATCGCGGAATATTTTGGCGGGATTTGCTCGATATCACCGACGAAATCCGGCAGGGCGTTTTCAATCGCGTCCCGGTCCGGGCGGACATCCGATGTGGCGATGACCTTACCCTCGCGATCAAGCGTATCGGTGCGCTCGCCCCATTTGATCGTGAAGCGATAGAGCTTGTCGCCATCCTGCGCGAAGGGGACAGTTTTGGTCGCCTCGCCCAGCGCGATGGGCAAAATGCCGGTCGCCAGCGGGTCGAGGGTTCCGGCATGGCCGGCTTTTTTGGCGTCAAACAGGCGGCGCACCGCGCCCACGGCCTGTGTTGACGTCATGTCCATGGGTTTGTCGAGGATAAGCCAGCCCGAGATGTCGAGGCCTTTTTTGCGGCGCCCCATCAGCTGTCATCCTCATCATCGGTTTTCAAATCGCGGGCGACTTCCGGGCGCGCCAGGATGTGGTCAATCCGGCTGGCGGCATCAAACCGGTCGTCGGCCCGAAATTTGAGCTCCGGGGTAAACTTCATGTCGATGGCGTGGCCCAGCTTGCCACGCAGGAATCCGGCGCCACGGTTGAGCGCCTTGATTTGCGCGGCCCGGTCATCGCCGCCACTCATTGGCGCAACATAGACATTGGCCGACCGCAAATCCGGTGACGGGCGAACTTCGGTAACCGTGATGATGGCGCCATCCAGCGCCGGGTCGCGCAACGGCCCGCGCTGGAGGATCTCGACCAGCGCATGGCGGATCAGTTCACCAGCGCGCAATTGGCGTTGGCTTGGCATTTTTTGCGGATTGGGTTTGCGCTTGGACATGGGCAAAAACTTTCAAGGCATTCAACCAATGGGAATTGAACCACACGGGCTGATCAGGGGCGCGGGGTTTACGCGCATTGGCCCAGCGTTTCAAGGGCGCAGGACTACAATCTGACAACCCTGTCAGAATGCTCGCGCTATCGTTATTGGCTATTCCTGGTCTTTGAATGAATGACATTGAAAACTGTAGGTCTGACGAGGGTGATATGTTCAAAACGGTATTTGTGGCGCTGGGCTTGAGCCTTCTATGCGGCGAAGCCTTCGCAAAAGACGATGCGGCGTCACCACGCGAAATCGCTGAAAGCTGGATCGCCGCCTACGAGGCGCAGGACTTTGAGGCCATGCGTGCCCTGTTGACGGACGAGTCGGTCTTTATCGACCCGACATCGTTTGATCGCCCGGAAGTATCCGAGACGATAAACTGGACAGGG
>CAXBKM010000272.1:0-3323 GCA_963976265.1 uncultured Maricaulaceae bacterium | reverse complement strand
CGCTGGTCACGAACTTCCACTTGCCGGCGTCCAGCCTGTTCATGCTCGTTTGTGCCCTCATGGGAACCGACGTGATGCAGGCCGCGTATGCGCATGCGATTGCATCAGGCTATCGCTTCTACTCCTATGGCGATGCCTGTCTTTTGCTGCCCTGAATCAACAACGCCCCACACGCAAACGTGCAGGGCGTTGAAAGTTGGTTGGTTGATTTGTTATCGTACGCGGACAATCACCCGGGCCTCATCCGGTTCAAACCGGCGATCATTTTCGTCATAACAGAATGTTGTGTCGTAGCGGACGCGTTCACCATCATCCCACGTGTACTGGAATGACTCATAACAATCATATCCTCGATACCGTGCGTCCCATTGATCCGCCCGACGCACCTCATGGCGCGTGTACCAGCGGTCTGACCCGTAACCGTCGTATACATAGGGTTCGTGTGCATGTTGCGGGCGAGGCGATTCGGTGCGCACACCGACGCCGACCTCCACGTCAGTATCAACTCCGACACCGAGCCCGAGTTGGGCATTTGCCGGCAATGTCGTCATGGCCGAGCCCATGCCGAGGGCGCCTATAATTGCGATATGTTTCAGAGACTTAATCATGGTCAGCTCCTTGATGGCTTGCCGCTATAACGGCCAGCCCTGTCCAAGGTTCCTGACAGGTATGATCTAGCTTTTGACCTTTGCCGCGGCTGGCCCGCGCAACTCGTCCATCGTGCGGATCGCCTTGGCGGCCGTGATGCGCGCCAGGTGACGGCCTTTCTCGTCGCGCCAGTCGGCTTCAACCAGTCCGGTCGTCTTGCCGCGGCTGACCAGACGGCCTTCGATGCTGATCAGGCCATGCGGCACTGGCCGAAGAATACGCGTCTGCAGTTCCATCGTGGTGAACCACTCGCCATCTTCCAGCGCGCTGGCCATGGTCATCGACACGATATGATCTGACAGCCCAGCGACCCAGCCTCCAAACACGCGGCCTTCATTGATGTCACGTGATCCGTCATTGGGCCACTCATACAGCGTGTGCCCATAGGACACTTCCTTCAGCCACAAGTCGGGCCGGATGCCGAGATTCTTGATCCCGGCGGGAAAGTCCCATGTGCCGTTTTTCAGGCGGTCGAAGAATTCGGTCTGCTGGGCAGATAGTTCGGTGCGGCTCATGCGAGGCGGGCTCCGTTTGGGACAGGAATGTCAGGTGAAAACATCACGATCGAATTTTCAGCATCCGGAAAGCCAAGCGTCAGGACGTCTGACATGAACTGGCCGATCTGGCGCGGCGGAAAATTCACCACGGCGGCAACTTGTTTGCCGATAAGGGTGTCTGGCGAATAGTGCTCCGTCACCTGGGCCGAACTCTTCTTCACGCCAACGCCCGGTCCGAAGTCGATAACCAGACGCAATGCGGGTTTTCGCGCACCGTCCAGGGGCGCGGCTTCGAGAATTGTCCCGACACGGATATCAACTTCACGAAATGTCGCGAAGTCAATTTCTGCCGCTGCCGGAGAGTCCGGTGCGTCTGTCAGATGCATTCTGGGGTCAGCACGTTGCGCCGCCGTCGACGACCATCATCTGGCCCGTCATGTAAGCGCCTGCCTTGGAGGCGAGGTACACAGCCGCGCCGGCAATCTCTTCCGGCTCACCGATCCGCGCCATTGGCGTGCCGGACAGGGCGGGCTTGAGATTCTTCGGGTCTTCCCACAAGGCGCGGGCGAAATCGGTGCGGATGAGGCCCGGCGCGATGCAGTTCACGCGGATATTGTCCTTGCCGTATTCGGTCGCCAGGTTCCGGGCGAGCTGGAAGTCCGCCGCCTTGGAGATGTTGTAGGCTCCAATGATCGGCGAGCCACGCAGGCCGCCTATCGAGGAGACGAGAATGATCGCGCCGTCCTTGCGTTCACGCATCTGCGGCATGCACATTTGGATCAGCCAGTGGTTCGAGATGATATTATTCTGCAGCACTTTCTCGAACTGCTCGTCGGTAATGCCTTCCATTGGACCATAATACGGATTTGCGGCCGCATTGCAGACGACCACGTCGACTTTTCCGAACGCCTTGTTCGTCGCGTCGACCATGGCCTGCAATTCTTCTTTGGAAGAGATGTTGGCCGGCACGGCAATCGCGGTGCCGTCGCCATGCTTTTCATTGATCCCTGCAGCGACTTCCTGGCAGGGGCCTGGCTTGCGCGACGAGATTGTCACCTTGGCGCCCTGATCGGCCATGGCCTCTGCAATCGCCCGGCCAATGCCGCGCGAAGATCCTGTAATGATGGCTGACTTTCCGGATAGATCGAACAGGCTCATGGCGCGGCTCCCTCATGTTTTGCTTTGGCGGCAAGCGTAAGGCCTGCCTTGCGCAGCGGCTAGGGGTTACCTAGCGAAAACCAGCCAATAGGAAGTGTCGGGTGTTCGACGAGGCTGGGTCTAGCCGGCCAGACTCCATTCGTTGACGAGAATTTCCGCAAGGCGCTCAGTGCGTTTGCGCACCACTTCCGGCGTCCAGGCATCCTGGTCCATCAGGTCACGGGTCAAGGCAAAGTCTGCGCCGCCGCCGCCATTGAAATAGACCTCTTTCTTGGCACGATAATCGTGCCGGTCAGCTTTCTGGTTCACCTTGTGGGTCAACAGCACGAAATTACCCAGCGTGTCGCATTGTTCGCGGCGCTTGGCAGGGTCCGGCCATGTGATCATCCAGTGGCTGTCTTCATGGACATTGCGCGGCAGCACATGCTCGACGGTCGCATCGGATTCCGGCGGGATCGTGAAACCGCCATCCAGCGCCGCATTCAGGCGAAGCGCCATGGCCCGTCGCTGGCCGAAGGTTGCGAAGCGGCCCAGAAGGCGTTCGCGCACTTTGCGGGCCTCGTCTTTGGTGATCGCGAAGGGGCCGTTCTTGGTCATGAAGGATCAGCTGGATCACGTAGCCAAGCCGTTCCAGTCCGGTGAAAAATTGCGGTGCGATGGGTGAATCGATTCCGCGCTCGACGAGAAATTTGAGCGCCGGGGCGCGCCAGCTCTGCTGCTCAAGGGCGCGCAGCTGGTTCAGCTTGTCAGCAATGAGCGCCGCATTCGGGCTGTCATTCACCTTGGCTGTCGTAATCTGGCGATAGGCCGCAACATAGTTCGGCAGCATGTCGTCCAGAAATTTGCGCGGATCAATTTTCGACAGAACCGCTTTCTGGAACCCGGCGACCAGGTCACCCTTCGGGGACCGGTCGTGGATGGCGCGAATTTGCCGAAGCAGGTCGTCAAAGGCGCCGCCGCCGAGAACCGCTTCATGTTCGGCCCAGCGTTCGGCATAGGCGTTGGCTTCCTTCACAGAAA
>CAXBKM010000271.1:0-3330 GCA_963976265.1 uncultured Maricaulaceae bacterium | reverse complement strand
AGTGGTTCGAACAATTCCGCGCGCATCGCAGTGGTTTGCTCTTCCAGCGTATCGCCCATCAGGCGCTGCATTGTCGCAGTTGCCAGGATCGTATCACCGGACATGTATTGCCAGTATTCACCCGGCGGATGCAGACGAACGCGCGAACTTGAGAACGCAACCATGTCCGGCTCGGTCATCAGCATGTCGGAATTGGGATCGGTCCCATTGTTGAGTTCGGCAACGGCCCGTCCGCCCGTCATGCGCATTAGATGTTCAAGCGTGGTGGCTTCGGCTTCCGGTCCACGCCCCTCCAGTCCGGCGACGATACCGGGCTCTGTGATGTCGATCCGGCCCTGTTGCTGGAGTACGCCGGCCAGTGTCGCAATGGCTGATTTGGTCATCGACCAGCCGTGCAGGCGTGTGGTGCGATCGGCGCCATTGCCATATCGCTCGGCGATCAGACGACCGTGATGGAATACCGCGACAGCCATTGTATTGCGCGGGTCATCGTCATCGCCGAATGCAGCATCTACCGCCGCATCAAGTGCCTCGCCGTCAAAGCTGGCGTCGCGGTGTGTGGTATCCAGATCGAAATATTCCGGTTCCTGACCCCACGGCACGGTCAAATCGGCGTCAAACAGGCGCGGTTGATGGACGAGCGTACAGCCCAGCCCTTCACGCCACACAGCGGTCTGTCGCCACAGACCCAGCGCATTGGCGCGGACAATCCGGTTTTCGGTATCGATATCTGCCGACATGATGGAGCCGGCATCGCCCAGCAGGGGATCGATATACATCGCGCTGGCCCGGTCTGGTTCGAGTCCCGATACGAAAACCAGGGAGCAGATTTGCTTGGCGGTGATACCCGTGCCGGCCGGAATATAGATACGGCCATAAGGCGACAGGTTAAGGGCGACCACTGCGGCAACAATAACCGCGCCAAGAATACCGCCTGTCCAGACAAGAATGCGTTTCATAAATCTTCCCCCAATGCCGCCGCCTCAATCGAGCAGGTCAGCCTCTTCTGGATGCTTTCTAAACCACGCCGCGACATAGGGGCAGAGCGGCACGATTTTAACATTCGCTTCGCGGGCCGCCTTGACCAGGGCGTGAACCAGAATGCTCGCAATGCCCTGGCCCTCATGGGCGCGGGGTACGCCGGTATGATCGGCAATCCAGCGCGCATCTCCGGCTTTTGAATAGGTGAGTTCGGCTTCTGCTCCCTCACCCAGATCGATAACAAATCGCCCGCGCGTGTCCGCGGTCTGGTGTTTGACGGTGAATTGGGGGCGATCGATCATGGCGTGATCCTCTTTTGACGCAAGGCTTCAAAATGCGGGCGGCAAGCCTCAACGACAGGCATCAATGCATCAGGCAGACTATGAGGGCTGGGTCGTGGTTTTTCAAAACCGGTTGAGGCTTCAACCCGTTTATACCAATGGGCGGCCCAAACTCCGTCGCTATCGCGGCGACCGGCAGGCCAGCTCAACATGGCGGGATCAAATGGCAGGTCGAGCGCGTCACACAGGGCGCGCAGCATGCCCTCCGGATTTTCCAAAACATCATGCCCCTCAACGACCGGCCAGTCGCGCCCGGTCATATCGCAGGCGATATCGTAAAGTTCGCGCTGGCGCGCTGAACCCAGATCATCTTCTGTGGCATTGCCGGCGGTCGCGGCAAAACTCGCGGCGACCTTGGCCGGATCGCGAATAAGGAAGACGTGGCGGCAGTTTGCCATCCAGCCCAGCGGCGTTTCCGGCAGCATGTGCTGGCACATATGCTTTTGAAAAAACAGCGGGCTGCCATCTGGCGCATCCCCTGAACAACGCTGGGCGATGTTGTCCGCCTCGATTGGCACATCGGCCAAAATTTCGTCCCGCCCCGGATGATCCAGACCCGTCGCGATGAGATAGGGCCCATAAAACGGCTCGTCCCAAACCGCGCAATCGGCCCGGTTTTCCCAGGCGCGCATCATGGCGGTTGATATATTTCGCGGCCCCGACCAGAAACACAGACGGATTGTCATGCCTTACCCGTCCGCACGCGCTCCTGATAAAGCTGTTGCAAGCGCTCAACCATCGGGCCGCGTTCTTCACGGATCACGCGACCATCCACCGTTCGAACCGGAACCACACCGGCAAAGGTCCCGGTGATGAAGGCTTCTTCGGAGCCATAAACGTCGGTCAGGGAGAAATTCTTCTGACGTACGGGTATGGCATTGTCCTCGCACAGCTCAATCACCACGCCGCGCGTCACGCCGCCGAGACAGAAATCACCGCTTGAGGTCCAGACCTCGCCTTTGCGGACAATGAAGAAATGGGTTGAATTGCAGGTCGCAACAAAGCCGTGCGGGTCGAGCATGAGCGCTTCATCGGCCCCGGCCTTGGTCGCTTGAATGCAGGCCATGATGCAGTTGAGTTTCGAGTGTGAATTGAGCTTTTGATCCTGAACATCGGGATAGCCGCGCCGAACATGCGTAGTGAACAGGGTCACGCCGCGCTCTGCGACACCGGGATCCGGCATTTTCCATTCCGGCAGGATGACAATCGTCGCCGGGCCGATTGTGACGCGCGGATCCTGATAGGGCGTGGCTTTGAGGCCGCGTGTCACCATCAGGCGGATATGCACGCCATCACCGCTCAGCATGTCATTGGCAGCCAGCGTCTCATCGATCGCGGCTGTCATATCGTCGCGTGTCAGGCCGATCTCGAAATCGAGGGTCTTCGCGCCCTCATATAGCCGGTCGAGATGCCGGTCCAGGAATGCGACCTTGCCGTCATGAACGCGCAGGCCCTCCCACACGCCATCGCCCAGCACAAAACCGGAATCAAGGACCGATACCGTGGCTTTGGCGCGGGGTCTCAGTTCGCCATTCATCCAGACTTTGACGTCTGCATTGCGCGGATCATCAGTGTAGGAATGTGCGCCTTTTCCCATAGGCCTAGAACTTCGAAAAATCAGGCTTGCGACGTTCCATGAAGGCTGTCGCGGCTTCGGCAAATTCGGGCGATTGCAGCATATCGGCAAATATGCCGCCCTCACGGTTGATCCGCTCTGAAAGGGATTCCGGCTCGGCTACCATCAGGGCTTTGGCCTGACGTAGAGCTGCAGGAGACTTCGCGGCCAGACTTTCAGCGCGGGCCTGAACTTCCCCGGCCAGCGCATCTGGCGAAAACACATCAGAGACCAGGCCCGCCTCCTTGGCGCGCGCGGCGGTCCAAACCTCGCCCAAAAGGAGAAGTTCGGAAGCCGGGGAGCGGCCAAGGCGTGCCGGGAAGAGGAGGCTGGATGCATATTCCGGTGCCAGGGCCAGGTCGACGAAAGGCGTCTTGAACACGGCCCGGTCCG